>CAZHRP010000023.1:1045-13063 GCA_964535055.1 uncultured Chthoniobacteraceae bacterium | reverse complement strand
TCAAGTGAAGAGTTCCTCAAAGGAAAGCTCCCACCGTGCCAGGCTTTCGCCATCAAACATACCGGTGCCTATCGACACCTTGGCAATGCCTGGTCGGCTGGCATGCTTCATGGTCGCGGTAAATCATTCAAACATGCCAAATTACCCAAGCCATTCGAGGTTTACGAAAATTCTTCAACAGAAACTCCGGAAACTGAACTGGTCACCACCGTCTACCTGCCTGTCGAGCAGTAAACGGATGTCCCACAGAAACATCCGCACATGCCGTCAATTGCTAGCAAGGCCGGTAAGTAATCACTTTTCAGTTGGAACGGCTTCCTCTGCATGATTAACCTGCTGAAAAAATTATGTCCGTCCGATTATTAGATACGACTGCCCAAAACCGGCCTCTGGAGGAAGAACTGGTAGCCGCCTACCAACGGGTCATTAACCACGGTAAATTCATCCTCGGGCCGGAAGTTGAGCAATTCGAGAATGCTGTAGCCGAGTATCTGGGTTGCGACCATGCCATCGGGGTCTCGTCTGGCAGCGATGCGCTATTACTGGCATTGATGGCGCTCGGAATAGGCCCTGGCGATGAAGTCCTGTGCCCGGCGTTCACCTTTTTTGCCACAGCAGGCTCAGTGTCCAGAACCGGTGCCACTCCGGTGTTTGTCGATAATTGTCCGGTCTGCTTCAATATCGATACCGGTGATGCGGCAGCCAAGGTAACCAGTAACACCAAAGCAATTATTCCAGTCCACCTGTTCGGGCAAAGCGCCGATATGGACGCGGTGATGCAACTGGCAAACCAGCATGAGCTCAAGGTTATCGAGGATGCCGCACAAGCGATTGGTGCCAGTTACCGTGGGCAAAAATGCGGCACATTCGGCCACTTCGGTGCGTTTAGCTTTTTTCCCAGCAAAAATCTGGGTGGCTTCGGTGACGGTGGCTTGTTGACTACCAATGACGCCAACTTCGCTGAACACGCACGCGTTTTGCGAGTCCATGGCAGCCAGCCAAAATACTTTCATCAGGTCATCGGTGGCAACTTCCGCCTCGATGCCGTGCAAGCTGCTCTGCTGGCATTAAAATTGCAACACCTGGATAGTTACACGGAGTCGCGCAACGCCAATGCGCGCTATTATGAACAACAACTGAGCCAACTGCCGGGGGTCCGCGCCGCCCGTCAGGACCATTGTAAATGCCTCATCAATCAGAGCCGATGGCTTGCTGCAGAAGGCATCAAGCTGGTACTCCCAGTTGCCTACGACCACTGTCACCATGTCTGGAATCAATACACCTTACGGGTACCCGGCACTGGGCGACGCGATGCTCTGCGCCAGCACCTCCTCGATCACGGGATCGGATGTGAAATCTATTACCCTCTAACACTTGACCAGCAAGCTTGCTTTGCTGACCTGCCAGCTACTGCGCGAACCGGTTGCACAACCGCCCACCAACTAGCAGAAGAAGTCCTCAGTATCCCGATTTATCCTGAGCTGAGTATTGCTCAAAAAGATGAAGTCGTCGGGGCAATTGCTGACTTTGTCCAAGCAGGCAAGTAATAAGCGCGCAGCTCCAACTGAACGAAAATTTCTGCAGCCTGCTAAGCAATTCGCCGCAGGCTTGCAGTTGTCCACTTGCCACGCTGGTGAACCTCTGGTGCCGCAAACACTGTGGTCGCACTTAACGCGGCGAGTGTTTCCTGTGCCTGATGCTTGAGAATGCCGGAAACAATCAATAAGCCGTCACGACATAATGCGTTAGCCAGGGTCGGTGCCGCCTGGATCAGTGCTTCGCTAAAGACATTGGCTACCACTAACTGAAAGGCTGTACGCGGCCGCCAATTCGTCAGCATCCGGCTGCTGAAGCGAATGTTTTGTGTCCCGTTGACTCTGGCATTATCTCGCGCCGTCGCGATCGCCCGCCGGTCATGGTCAAATGCTTCGACCCGCCCTGCGCCCAACAATTTTGCCGCTATGGCCAGGATGCCAGTACCAGTACCAACATCAGCACAGCTCCAACTGTCGGCTTCCAAGTGCCTGGATTCATCCGCCATTAGCCGCAGGCAAGTCGCAGTTGTCGCATGGTCACCAGTACCAAAAGCTGCGCCGGCCGGCACCAGCAGCACTCGCCGGTCAGGGTGCAGCTTCGCCTGGTGCTCCAACTCCCTCATATCATGGACAACGATCATCCGGTCACGAATGGGGATCGGCTTCAATGGAATGACCCCGGGAGCCAGCCAGGAATCTTTCTTGAGCGTTCGCAAACGTCCACCAAACTGGTCGACGAGCAGCTTTTGCTCGCTGGTTGTGGGAGCGTAAATTTCCAGCCTGATCGAGCGTCCCGCAGGCAGGTAATGAATCGCCAAACGTTCACCTGCCAAACCGCGCAAGCGTTCTTCCCAGGCATCTGCCCACTTGGCTGATGCTAACCTTGACCACACCATCATAGATTCATGCCTAACTGATTCGACTCATGCTGCAAATTGTAATTTGTTACTATTTCCTTGACTTTTTATGCTTAGGTAGGCAGTGTAGCCCTCTTTTTCAAAAATTGAAGGATCAGGAGAATATTATGTCCAGAGTATGCAGCATCAGAAAAAGCAAGCCGACTACCGGCAGCCGGATTCATAGAAGTGGTCTGGCTAAGAAAAAAGGTGGTATCGGGCAGCATATCACCCAGGTTAATAAACGCAAAATTATGCCGAACCTGCAGACCAAGCGGATTTATATACCGGAGCTGGATAAGTATGTCAAAGTGAAGCTCACCGCCCGGGCCCTCAAAACAATTTCCAAAAATGGTGCCTATCAGACACTCTCAAAAGCTGGTTTAATCTAGCCAGCGTTCAAGAATTAACATATTAATTATTTAGGAAGAAACAATCTCATGGCTTACAGTGTTGTCAGCAAAAAATCCGGTAAAACCTATTATCTGCATGCTCGCGAACAGGAGTTGCGTGGTGGTCGCACAGTTACTTTGTATTATTTTGCCGGCGAAGCTGGCCCTAATGCGATCGATGAGCTTCCGGAAGGCCGGGTCGTTTCGGAAAATTCCAGAACCGGCTTGCCGATCCTCAAAAAAGGTTAAGTGATCGGCGCGCCGAAAGGCGAACGTTCAACAAAGGTACTCACGCAGCCTGTCCGACTGGAGCTGCAAAGCGGCTATGAGTCTGCCCCTTTAGGCTCGATCAGCTCGGCAAATACAAATCCGATAAAGACTTCACTCTCTACCCGCAGGGGGATGCGGGATGAGTCATCGGCTAGCCACAGGGTGGTTTTCCCAAGTTTGCCATGTGGCTTGAGTTCGCCTTTTTTAGTTATTTTACGTAAGTTGAGATCGAGTTTGAGGGCTTGCCTTTTGCCACTCGACAGTTGTAGCTGAGCCTGCTCGAGGACGGTCAGGTCGAGCAGGTAGACCGTGTTCGCAGGTGTCACCAACAACGAATGTTTCTCGCCCGGCCGTAGTGGCTGTGAGCGGATCGCGAGTACTGCCGAGAGAATACTATTGATCCCCGGTTGTTGTTTCACTTTTGGCTTGGGTGGGCGTTGTTCTTCAGGCTCATGCCATTTCCAGGTGCGCATTTCATCGTCATCAAACTGAATTTCGACATGCTTGATGCTATCCCGGTAGCGCTCTTTTTGCTGAAAATCGATCGCTGCCAGCGACTTATCGGCAGTTGCAGCAATTTCACCATCCAACGTCCAGAGCAAGCGCACCAGGCCGACAGTCGCTACCGCTCCGCTCAGGCGGTATCCGCCGACGTCACGTTCCATGCGCACATCACCATGAGCGGCAACCACCCCCGACCAGCCAAACCTGTAAGTAGCTGCAAGTTCATGGTCGGCTACAAACTCACCAGCAGAAAATCCTGCGGCAACTGCAATTTCGGCAGCAGCTTCAGTGCCCTTAAGTGCGGTCCCTGTGGCAAGCCATAGACTTGCAGCGATGCTGCCAGTCATCAGCTGCCCGAAAAATGCCATTAATTATTCCTTCGGGGCAGGCATTTGCTTGAGCTGCTTGTCAGCCATCTCACCCAACACCGGCATCAACCAGCGCTCTCCCTGAAAAGCTTTGATCATGGAAATAATCCACAGCACGATCGCACCCAGATAAATTAGCATGCCGGCAATTCCCACAACACAGCCAACGATCGGAATCATCGCCAAAATCGCGAGAATGATACTAAGTACAAATGCTGCACCACCAAAATAAATCGACTGCATCGACCAGAAGCGGACAAACTCATCTTTCTTCTCAATCACCAGCAACACGATACCACCGATCAGCGGAAAAACTGCGGCCAGACCGGCTGCTACATTGGGTGTCAGGCTGGTGTAGGGAGAAACACTACCGGTGCTGCCGAAACTTGGCGTTGGCCCGGCTGGCTGCTGATCGCCGCCGGCAGGCGTTTGCTCTTGGTTTTGTTGCTCCTGCTTGGGCTTTTCTTCCGGATTATTTTCCATGGCTTGATGCTTATCGCATCGGCTCGCGCCAGTCAAGACTATTGCCAAATCCCGGCAATGAATATAAGATCTGCATGCAGAGGGTTATCTGCAAGCTGGACAATAGGCTGCCACTGGTTTTAGTTGGCGGATCAGACAGCTGCCATGAAAATTCTAGATCGATACATACTGACTAATTTCCTGTTACCCTTTGCGTATTGCGTACTGGGCTTCGTAGCTATCTGGCTGGTCTTTGATCTTAGTGATAATGCCGCCGATTTCCTCAAAGGAGATGTTCCGTTTTTAAAGATTCTCGCTTTTTATGCCACCCAGCTGCCTGACATTGCTATCATCAGCATGCCGGCAGGCGTGCTCTTGGCATTACTTTACTCACTGAGCAAGATGTCCCGCTCAAATGAAATTATTTCGATGCTCACTGCCGGCGTGGGGCTACCCAGAATCCTGCTGCCGCTGCTGGCTGTCGGTTTCGCACTTTCATGTCTGGGCACGGCACTTAATTACTACCTGGTACCTCACGCGCAGGCGGTAAAGACAGCACAGCTTGATCAGTTTGTCAGTGGCGAAGATGCCGATGTGAAGCGCTTGCGTGGCCACCTGTTCCATAATCGGATCTCACACCGGTTCTGGTACACTGAGCGATTTTATCCGGAACGCAATTTACTGCAAGGTGTACAGATCATTCAACGTGACGAGACCGGTCGTACCCTCTACCAGTATTATGTACGCGAGGCACGCTTTGAACCGGAGCAGAAATTCTGGTCGTTCGACAAGGGCATGCTGGTCACCTACGATGTAGAGGGCAATGTTAATACCAGTGAGTTTCTAAGCGGTGACACCAAAATCTATGACTGGGAGGAAACTCCCTGGCGGATTGCCAGTGCCACCATGGATGCCGAAGTCATGACGGTCCCTCAGCTGCATAAATACCTGTTTCACAACGAGGACTTTCCGGCAGTCCAACTGGCACCCTACCGGACCCATCTCTGGTACCGCTGGGCAATGCCATGGGTCAGCTTCATCCTGGTATTTATAGCGGCACCGCTGGGGGTAGTCTTCTCGCGCCGTGGAGTGCTGGCGGGGGTCGCCAGCTCGATTTTCATTTTCGGAGCCCTGCTATTTCTCAACCACCTGTTTCTCGCACTGGGTGCAGGTTATCGCATACCGGCAGCGTTGGCAGCGTGGCTACCCAACTTAATCTTTCTCGCAGTTGGCCTCTGGCTTCTATGGATGCGCGCCGGTCACCGGGATGCATCACACCTACTGCCAAACTGGCTGGTTCAGCGCATTGGCAATAAAAACATCAAGCCAACACAGCCTGACGACCGGCGAGCTGCCCTGGCAGCTCAACGCTAGACATCACCCGCAACTTTCCCATAGTAGCTAAGAGTCATGACTGATTGGAATATACGCAAACGCTCTGCATGCTGCGCCAGAACCGGCCACGAGTTTGCCGATGGAGAAGCATTTTACACTTTGCTATTTCGCCAGGACGATGGCTGGGAGAGGGTCGACCTGTGTACTGAAGCGTGGCAGTCGTATGGCTCGGAGGAGCCCCCATTTTCGTTCTGGCAAAGCATCTATGAAGCACCACCGCCGGCACAACCGGACTCACTGCCAAAAGAAAATGCCGAAAGTTTGTTACGCAAATATCTGGATGACGACGACCCGCGGCACGCCAATGTCCGCTATTTACTGGCAGTTATGCTGGAACGCAAAAAAATTCTGCGCCATACCGATACCAGGCAGCTGGATTCTGGATCGCTATTAATCTACGAACACCTCAGCAGCGGCGAAGTCTTCCTGATCCCTGATCCGGATTTGCGCCTGGAAAAGATCAGTGAAGTGCAGGAAGAGGTTGCCGGTCTGCTTGGCCAGCCACAAACCGCCGGTGACCCGACCACCGTCAAGCAGGAGCAGACATCCGCATGAATGCCAGCCTGCCATGGTTTGAGGAGAAAAAATTTCCGGTTTATCTGGCACCGATGGCCGGGGTGACCGACACCGTCTTTCGCTCGATCTGCAAGGAATTCGGCGCCGATGTTCTGGTTACCGAGTTTGTTTCGGCAGACGGTATTCTACACCGTAACAAACGCACCCGCGAATACCTGGAATTCTCCGCCGCCGAACGCCCGCTAGGGGTACAACTATTTGGTGCAGACCCGGATAACCTGGCACGTGCAGCGAGCGAAGTAGTCGACTGGGTTGCCCCGGACTTCATCGATCTCAATTTTGGTTGCCCGGTCAACAAGGTCGTCTGCCGCAACGGCGGCTCCGCGCTTCTCAAAGACTGCCCGCTGCTGGAAAAAGTAACCCGCGCAGTCGCCACGGCGGTAGCCCCGCTGCCAGTTACCGCTAAAATCAGAATCGGTTGGAGCCAGGAACAAATCAATGCCTGTGAAACGGCGAAAATTCTGGAACAATGCGGAGTCCGGGCGCTCGCAGTACATGGCCGTACCAGGGCCCAGGGCTATTCCGGTAAGGCCGACTGGAAGGTAATCGGGAAAGTCAAACAGAGTGTGGCTATCCCGGTGATCGGCAACGGTGATATCAGCTCGCCGAAAGACGTCAGCAAACGCCGTACTGAAGCCGCAGTGGATGGCGTGATGATCGGGCGGGCAGCAATGTCTGCTCCGTGGATTTTTGCCGGCATCAAGGAATATCTCGTCAGTGGTAGGATTTTACCGCCACCAGATTATGATTTCCAATGGGACCTGGTGCGCCGCCATTGTGAGAGCACGATTCTGCGCTGTGGCAATGAAAACCATGGCATGCGCATCATGCGCGGCCGCCTGATGGCTTATTCAAAGGGCATGCCCGCCGGGAAGTTTTTACGGAATCGATTCGCTAAGGTTGCTTCCTTGCCGGAACTGGATGCCATCCGGGAAGATTGGGCTGAGTTGCCGGCGAGCCGACTCATGCAAGCCGCATAATCTCAGAAGCTATGGATAAGACATGGTACAAGAGGGAACTGCGCCGGGCCGAAGGCTATTTGGAACTCGAGATGCTCGATGAAGTAGAGGCAACTCTGGCTGAAATCGATCAGGATTCACAACTGCAAATTCCATGTCTGCTGCTCCGACTGCAGCTGCAAATCAAACGCCAGGCGTGGGTGGATGCCGTCCGCCTCGGCCAGCAATTGATCACACAACACCCTGAAATTCACGAGCCATACATCCAGACAGCTTACTGCCTGCACGCGCAAGGTGAGACACAAGCAGCGCGCGAAACATTACTTTCCGCACCACAATCTGCTCATACCGAAGCACTGTTTCACTATAATCTGGCCTGCTACGAGGCAATCCTCGGGTTCAGGGAAAGGGCTCACTACCATCTCGAAAAAAGCTTCACTATCAATCCAGCCTTCCGGAAACACGCCAAGAAGGACCCCGACCTGAAATCCCTGCGCGAGCAAATCTGCTGAATGGCGACTGGTGGCCATTGTATGTTTCGCGCACCCAATATTGCTGCCATCCAGGCTGCATTTGATAATAACTTCACAACCCACACGGAAGTTGGTGCATCATTTTCATTGTGGCAGGATGATACCGAGATCGTATCGCTTGCGGGTGGCTATCAGGATCGTGAACACACTCAACCCTGGAGCGCCGAAACAAAGGTATTATGGTGGTCGGCAACCAAGGTTCCCGCAACAACAGCAACTTTGCTCGCATTAGATCAGGCGGGCATCCCAATAAACAGCCCGGTAGCTTCCATCTGGCCGCAATTTGCTGCCAATGGCAAAAGTGATATTACTTTTCAGCAACTGCTCAGCCATCAGGCCGGTCTGGCAGGCATCCCCGGTGATGAGATCGATCCATTTGATCAACAGGCTGTAGCTACGGCACTCGCCGCCATGGCACCCCTATGGCCACCCGGTTCTGCGCATGGCTACCACGCCCGAACAATCGGTTATTTAATGGATGAGATCGTTCGCCGAACCTGCAGCTTACCACTGGGCGAATGGTGGCGACAGCAGATCGCCACGCCTGCCAATATCGATTTTCAGATTGGAATGACTGAGCTGGAAGCGGCAGCAGTTGCCGATTCATTGCCACCAACTTCAACTGGAGTCGACCAGCAGCAACAAGCATTCTACCGGGCACTTGGTGATCCTGAGAGTATGACCACGCTGGCCTTTCGCTCACCCGGCGGCGACCTTCGGCCCAGGCTGATGAACTCGATTGCCGCACGCTCCTTCGGCTTTCCGGCTATGGGTGGGATTGGCACTGCTTCCGGCCTAGCCAAGTTTTATGCTATTCTGGCCAATGTCGGCCAACTGTCTGGCAAGAGATATTTACCCGGCAAGTTAAGCTCCCACTTAAACACCCCATTAGTCACCGGCCATGATCAAGTCCTGCAACTGACTACCTGCTTCGGCTGCGGCGCCATGCTGGACCCAGTCGGAGCTAATGACCAGAAGACCCGGCAGATTTTTGGTCCCGAGAAAGCTGCCTACGGCCACCCGGGAGCAGGTGGCACACATGCATTTGCTGATCCAGTTAACCGCTTAGCTTTTGCTTATGGCATGAACCAGATGACCCCGGGTATCCTGCCAAGCCAAAAAGCAATGGCATTAGTTGCCGCTACCTACGCAACCAGCTGATACCATGATGTTACATATTCTTGATTGCCCTTCAACCAGGCACAGGCATAATTGATATTAGGTGTCGTTGGTTACAAATATCCGGCGGGACCAACTCCGAATCGGATTGGGCTCATTAATAAAATGATCGAGGCTACAATTATCGCTGCCATTGCCGTGGTAATCGCTCTGGTTACCAGTAAATGGCTGGCCGATCAGCGCCGCATGAATCGGCAACTCGCCCGGGACCTGGCTACCTCCGATCAGCGCTATAAAGATATCGTCGATCTAGCAGGCGAATATGTGACCGAAATCGATAGCGCCGGGCGCTTCGTAAAGATGTCGGAGCGCGTCCACAAACTTCTCGGTTACCAGGTCTCCGAAGTCATCGGAAAATACCCGTGGGATTTCGTGCCGCCAGATGATCGGCAAGCCTACAACGAAATGCTGATGAATTATGTTTCCAAAGGACAAAGCTTCACCAATATCGAACACCGGAAGCTGACTAAGGATGGCCGGATAGTTTGGCTCAGCGTGAGTGGCTGCCCGCTGTTCGATGGTACCGGGAAGGTCACCGGTTATCTCGCTATCGGCGAAGATATTACAGAACGGCGTGAGTTCGTCGAACATTTGAAGGAGGCAAAACTAAGCGCAGAAGCCGCCGATCGAGCTAAAAGTGACTTCCTCGCAGTCATGAGCCATGAAATCAGAACCCCCATGAACGGCATTATTGGATTCGCCAATCTCCTGTCAAATTCCAGTTTGGACCAGCAGCAACGCGAGTATGTTGAAACGATCCAGGAAAGTGGTGATGCCTTGCTAATCCTGATCAATGATATCCTTGACTTTTCCAAAATTGAGTCTGGTGCAATGGTGTTGGAAAGTGAACCACTGAACCTGCGTAATTGCATCTATGGGGTACTCAACCTCACCGCGCATAACGCCTCAAAAAAAGACATCGAGCTACTCGGAGAAATTGATGAAGATGTCCCGGACTGGATCATCGGTGATATAGCGCGCCTGCGTCAGATTTTGATTAACCTCGTTGGCAACGCTATTAAATTTACCTCTTCAGGCAGTGTTAAGGTGGCGGTGCAGGTAGCTGACATCGAGGACCGTGAAGGCAATCTCGAGTACCAGCTTGTCTTTTCAGTTACAGATACTGGAATTGGCATTGCCCCTGACCGGATTAACAAATTATTCAAACCATTTTCTCAAGCAGACTCATCAACTACCCGTAAGTATGGCGGCACCGGACTTGGACTGGCGATCTGCAAGCGTCTGGTTACCCAAATGGGTGGTGAGATTTTTGTGAACAGCCAACTTGGAGCAGGCTCAAGGTTTAGTTTCCAAATCCCGGTTATGGAAACTACTGAGGGTACGACCAACCCAACTGTCGGCTCCGTTTTTGATATCCAAAAGTTTGCCCTGGTTGTCGGCAAACAGGACGCAGATCTCGATCATGTGATTGCACACCTGCGCAATTGGGGCGTCAATACGACTCTCGCCGGATCACATGAGGAAGCCCTCGCTGCTATCGAAAGTAATTCCCACTGGGACTGTGTGATTATTATCAATGATATTGCCGACATCAATGCACACGAACTGGTCTCGAGTACACGAAACTTGCATTCGGATCTCGATTTTATCCTGATTGATAATGATGCGCATGCTCAACTCGTCAAGGCTGACAACTCAAATTTCCTGACCGGTATAGATAGACCGATTGCGACCGAGCAGCTATTTGAAGCAGTTGCCCAGGTGCTTAGTCAAAGTAAACGCTCCCGTAAAAAACACACCGCACAACCGTCAACAGAACCAGCAGCCGTCAGCAGTGAGCTAAGGGTTCTACTGGCGGAAGATAATAAAGTAAACTTACGCGTCGCGAACCTGATGCTGCACAAGCTCGGCTATTATACCGAAACTGTGGAAAATGGTAAGCAAGCAGTTGAACGTGTCGCGGCAGGAGGGATTGATTTGATTTTGATGGACTTGCAAATGCCGGAAATGGATGGCATCGAAGCAACCCGGGAAATTCGCCGCCGCGAGCAGCAGTCTAATGCCAGCCCGATAGAAATCATTGCTATTACAGCCGATGCGATGCAGGGTGATCGGGAGCGAACATTGGCAGCCGGCATGGATGATTATCTCACCAAACCAATCAAACCCAAGCCATTGCAGGATGCCCTGGAAAGGGCAGCCGCAAGACTGGCAGAAAAAAAATCAACTACTGAGGCATGAGTTCACAACCTCCACTAATCAACCCGATCAATGCACGCGAACTATTTGAAACACAGACTGGCGGCGACCGCGACTTCTACCTCGAACTAATCGAAACTCAGCTGGCCGAAAGTGCTAACTTAATCAACCAGTTACACAACGCTCAGCAAACTAATGACGCTCAATCATTGCGCCGGGTAACACATACGCTGAAGGGGACCGGCAAAACTTTCGGGCTTCCCTGGCTAGCGCAGGCAGCTTTATCGCTGGAGCAGGAATCGATCTCCCATTTTCCTCCGGATGCAGACCAACGGATTGAAGAATTGATCAACATCTACCATCAATCAATGCAGGCCCTGCAAAGCTTTTCCAAAGAATTATAAGTCTTCCGGTATGTTTTCTGTAGCCTGCAGTCATCCAATCATCAACCAGCAGTCTTTGCAGTTATTCATGGAACTGCACAGCCACCTTGATAGCTCTGCCCTGACCCAAACTATCGAGGATGACCTCGCTTATCTGAGCACATTGGCAGATCGCCTGTGTGCAGCAGTCACTGAATTGGATTTTACCGGGGTTCGGCAGCATGCTCATAGCATAACCGGGCTGGCCGCGACCTACGGTATGTATAAGCTCTCCCATTTATGTGTAGATATCGAATGTTGCAGCGAGGAAAAGATTAGTGAAGCTCGTTTAGAACTTCCTGCTATACTGCGCCAAACCCTGGCTGTTAGCTTAGACAAACTAATCAAAACATTGAATCAATCACAC
>CAZHRP010000023.1:0-1035 GCA_964535055.1 uncultured Chthoniobacteraceae bacterium | reverse complement strand
CACACTCACTGGATTTATGAATGCCTTACGTGCCATCTTTTTAGGGTTTCTTAAGCCTTCAACCTATGCTGATGCCTGTTTTCGCTGGCACGGTGCCGGTTTTGGTTTACTGATCTTATTAATTTTACTCGGCGCACTCTTTTTGAGTTGGAAAACGGCTTCAGAGTTGAACGATTTTTGCCGCAACCAGCTACCGCAAATTGCCAGTCAAGTCCCGGAAATCCGCTTCATCGATGGCAGTGCCAGCACTCCCGAAGCCAAGCGCTATGAAGTGGTTGATCCCGAGTCCGGTAAAATTTTGGCAGTGATAAATACTGCCAGCGAGGACACTCCTGCGGATTTAGGTGGTGCTGCATTCGCATTTCTTGGCAAACACAGCATGACGGTACGCAGGAACGCGCTCGAACAGCGCTCCTATTCCTACGATCAGTGGGAATCCTTCACACTCAATGATGAATTCATAGCTAAGGCATCATCACTGGCCCAAACCTGGTCGTTCTGGGTCATCAGTCCGTTTATTTTCCTAGGCATGCTGATAACGCGTAGTGTGCAGTGGTTGTTTTTCGCTCTACCCATCTCATTATATATGAAATCACGTCAAGTGACGGGTGACTTTCCCGCAGCGTTACGCTTGAGTGCGCTCGCCATGACCCCGGTTATATTGATCGACATGATCTTGAGTACATTTTCCCAAAGCATTCCGTTTGCCGGTTGGGCATTCATGGCAGCTGTCATTTTAATCGGCTTTGCCGGTGTCGAATTTGCCAGAGGGGAAACTTCCTCAAATGCCAGCCAGGATCCCCCACCATCAATGCCACATAACTGAGCGAGAGCTAATTAGTCCAATCTGCCAATCACCTTAAAGAATTCTCCTACAATCCGGTCGGATGGTCGATAAATTCCCATTCGAGTGAGAACCGGGATGCTCCTTTCTCAGCCAGCGCTTTGACTCCGAAGGTCTCGGTAGCATAGTGGCCACCCAGCAGCAGGCGCTTTTCAATCTGATCTGTTCACCCAAGAATCCGCCTCGGGTGT
>CAZHRP010000022.1:4590-18935 GCA_964535055.1 uncultured Chthoniobacteraceae bacterium | reverse complement strand
TCAGCCAACTATCGATAGTACCAAATGCCAATTGGCCATTAGTCGCACGCTCCCTGGCTCCCTCTACAGTGTCGAGCAGCCAGCTTAGCTTGGTGGCTGAAAAATAGGGGTCCAACCTAAGCCCGGTTTTAGCTGCAACATCTGCATCGATTCCTCTCGCACTCAAAGCAGCGCAAGCATCGGCAGTCCTGCGATCCTGCCACACGATAGCAGGGTGGATCGGTTTGCCACTGGCCCGATCCCAGACGACCGTAGTCTCACGTTGATTGGCAATCCCGATAGCGGCCAATTGGGAACTCCGAACACCGGCGCGTGCCATGGCTTCGGTCGCTGTTGAAATCTGACTTGACCAGATTTCCATAGGATCATGTTCGACCCATCCCTGTTGGGGGTAATGCTGCCGCAGTTCTTTTTGAGCCATTGCAATCAAGCGACCATCGCGATCAAAAATGATACTGCGACTACTGGTGGTCCCCTGATCAAGGCTCAACAGATACTGCTTGTTTTCCCGGGAGTGCATGGTCGGTTCAATCCTGTTGCCAAGTCTTAGCACACTCAGGCTTAGTTATCAGCAAGCATTTCAAATAATTACTGCCGGAAAAATCTAAACTCATCCGATCGCTGGCTGCTACTATCTCGCGCTTACTTCCCGACAAAGCAGTATCAGCAACTGAGACGAACTGCGCCAGCGGCCAATTAAGCGTATTGGCAAACGCTATAATCACCCCGTTATCTGAAGTTACTGCCAGTGATTTAGTCAATAATTTGCCATAGTCGCGTTGTACCGAAAAGCTGCCGCTGTCCCTTGATCTTGAGAAAGTAGGCGGATCGACGATCACCATCTCAAACTGCCGCCTGCCACGTTGCAGGCGTTCCAGCCAATTGAATGCGTCACCAAAAATAAAGTCCCTGTCACCCACCGGCAACCCATTCAGTCGATAGTTGTCTTGACCCCACTGCAAATAACGCCGCGATAAATCAACATTCACCACCTCGGTCGCACCCCCGGCACTGGCGGCCAAGCCAAACCCGCATGTATAAGCAAATAAATTCAGGACCCGCAACCCACCAGCACGGCGCTTTACCCACTCTCTGTTGTCCCGCTGATCCAAAAACAATCCCTGCGAATATCCAGCCTCAAAATCAATCAGGAAGTTAAGCTTGTTTTCATTCACCGTGAAGCGTTCTGCTACCGCTCTACCTGCCAGGAACTGTGGCGACGTATCACCGGATACCACCAGCTGCTTCCAGTAAATCGAATCAACATTCATCCTTGAAAACTGACTAAATTCAGGAAGCTGGGGTCTGTCCTCAGATTGGATTAACCAGTTTCCGCCATAGGCATCGATAAACAATCCTTCTACACCGTCAGCCAGGCCATTAAAGATACGTATGGCGGTATGGCTGGCAGCCAACAACGAAGCACGCCGCTGAAAAGCACTCAAGATCGCTGGCATTGCAGATATTAATTCCACAGGAAAGGTGTAGTCAGAAGGCGATCATTGAGGCAAGCTATGCTTCTGTAAACCATACTAACGATAAATTTATCTCCTCATGCAAGACTTGGAAATCAAACTGAATCAGGCGGTTGACGCACAGCAACTGCTTCCCGAAGCCGGCAGAAATATCCTGGAGCTTTATCAATCATCGCGAACTGATGTCGTACGCCTGAGCATCGAAGAATTAATATCAGATGCACAATGGCAGGAACTCAATGACCGCTTTTTCCGAACCCTGAGTTTTGGCACAGGTGGTTTGCGTGGGCGCACGATTGGCAGGGTTGTTACTCAGGCTGAGCTCGGTACTCCCAATGCACAGGGACGCCCGCAGTTTGCCTGTACTGGCACCAATGCCATGAATGACTTCAATATTGTGCGTGCCACCCTCGGTCTGTGTGCGCACATGAAAGAGTTTTTCCTCAACCAGGTAAAACCGGGCAAACCGTCGCTGGTGCTAGCCCACGATACCCGTCATTTCTCCCGTCATTTTGCTGAGCTGGCGGCCAGGGTAGCCTCGCAATCAGGCGTTGATGTATACTTGTTTGAAGGTCCCCGATCAACGCCGGAGCTATCTTTCGCCGTCAGGCAACTCTCAGCCACCGCAGGTGTAGTGCTTACCGCCAGCCATAACCCGCCTCATGATAACGGATTTAAGGCATACTTTGCTGATGGCGGCCAGGTTGTAGAACCACATGCCAGCAGCATTATTGCCAAGGTGAACGCAATCGCCAGCGACCAGTTCCAACCACTTCCTGCAGATCAACAAGGCCGTGTCCAGGCAATCGGCAGAGAACTCGACGCAGCATATATGGAACGTCTTGAGTCACTGCTGCTACAACCCGAGCTGGTTGCTTCTCAAAATGACTTGAAAATAGTTTTTACTTCGATCCATGGCACCGGCGGTGTCATTACCCTGCCGATGCTCGAACGTTTAGGGTTCACCTGTACGACCGTCCCTGAGCAGGAAGTAATGGATGGGCGCTTTCCAACTGTCAAATCGCCAAATCCGGAAAATGCCGAGGCCCTGGATATGGCCAGGCAACTGGCTGAATCGGAAAATGCCGACCTTGTTATTGGTACCGACCCCGACAGCGACCGCATGGGAGTGCTGGTGCGCGGCACCGATGGTACGATGCAACTGCTGACCGGCAATCAGATTGGTTCCTTGCTGGCCTACTATCGGACAAAAACATTCTTTGCTAAAGAGATTCTGAATGACACCAACAAGTCGAATGCTGTCATCATCAAAACTCTGGTGACGACCGACCTGCAAAAAGAGATAGCCAATGCTGCCGGCGTGCGCTGTGTGGAAACACTTACCGGGTTCAAGTATATTGGCGCAAAGCTCGAAAAGTACGAGAAAGGGATCCCTGCAGAATATGCTGCCAACTACCGCTCACTCTCTGAAACAGAATCCCGCCAATTACGCCTCGATCATTCTACATTCTATATCTTCGGCGGCGAAGAAAGTTATGGCTACAGTGGTTCCGATTTTGTCCGCGACAAAGATGCCAACGGCTCCGTAGTTATGTTCGCAGAGGTTGCGGCCTACGCCAAATCTCAGGGAATGACACTTGACCAACTAATGGATCAAGTTTACGCAGAATACGGATTGCATATGGAATGCAGTAATAACTTGATTTTTGAGGGTGCTGAGGGCGCAGGTAAAATCAAAGCTCTGGCTGAGTCCTACTCTGCCTCGCCTCCTGCAGAAATCGATAATATCAAAGTTTCCCAGGTCCTGGATTACAGCAATTCGGAAATTTTTGACTGTGAAGGGGACCAGCTGCCAGTTGAGAAAATGATTGGCCTGCAACTGGAGAATGGCTGGCGGCTAAACATCCGCCCATCCGGCACCGAGCCTAAGATTAAGTATTACCTCTTCGCTAAAGCAGCTCCGGGCGAGTCTGCAGTTGCCACGCTTGACACCCTCAAGCAGAAAACCAAATCAAAACTGGAAAGCATGTGGCAGTTTATAAAGTCTGACGCACATGCTAGGTTAGGGTAAGGTTTTTATTGTACGATATGACTATTAATTTAAATGGTGGTGAAATTACCGTCATCAAAACGCTGGGCTTAAGCGGAGCTTCCATGAAAGGTGAAGTACTCCAGCGCCGGATCGGCGGGTTTGAGGATGCTGAGCTGCTTGACACACTCCAGGGCTTAATGCAGATCGGCTACATTTCTTCTTCCCGTGAAGGTTTACGTACGGTTCGGGAGATGGAAAATGCAGTCTTTAAAGTCAATCCCAGCTATATAAAAATTTTGCAGGAAGCCTTGGATCCGCGACTGCAAAGCAAGAGTAAGAAAAAACGCCGCCATCGCAGGGGATAACCAGCTTACTATTACGTTAATGTCATTGTTGAAAGCAGGCTGGCCTTATGCAGCTGCCATTTGTTCGGGCTTGCTGGCTACATTATGTTTCCCTCCTTATAATCAGGCATGGCTGGCGTGGATTTGCCTGGCACCACTGCTTGCCGCTTTATGGTATGGTATACCTGCCAACAGCAGTTATGTCGGGCTAAGGGCATTTGCTCTAGGCTATCTCTTTGGACTAGTTCACTTTTATACAGTTTTTCACTGGATCAGTACTGTCACCGTCTTGGGCTGGATCATATTCATTCCTTACCTGGCAATCTATCCGGCAGCTTGGGCATGGTTTGCCAGCTTACTCGGCAACCCAAGCCATCCCGCAACCAGCAACTCACCAGTCCCACTGTGTAATTCATGGCATAACTTGCTCCTTGCTGCTCAACTGGCTTTGGCTTGGATTGGTCTGGAATGGCTGCGTGGCTGGATGTTTACCGGCTTTGGCTGGAACCAACTAGGTGTTTCCATGCATCAGCAACTGTTACTAATCCAGGTCGCTGAATTGGCCGGAGTAGCCGCAGTCTCCTTCAAAATTGTGATGGCCAATGTTATTGCAGTATTAACTGTCGCACGCCTGTTACTTGAAACCAGCAGCGGTAAGGTACGGCCACATTATGATTTTAACCTGACTGTCGCGCTGGTCGTCGCCAGCTTTATCTTCGGTATCAGCACAATCGACCGGCAACCCGAAGAATCTCAGACCCTTCGCATAGCTGCAGTGCAACCTGATATCCCACAAAACCAAAGCTGGAGCCCTCAATTCCAAGCCGCAGTTGATAGTAAACTGGATCGCTTGACAGATGCCGCACTAGCGGCCAATCCCGACCTTCTTATCTGGCCGGAAGCTTCTACCCCGCTGCCAGTACTTAGCAGTCGCTCAACCTATGCCCGAATCCGCGCAATTGTAGACCAGCTTCCGCCACACTCAGTGTTCTTACTTGGCAGCTTAGACTACACTGATCAAGGTGACTTTAATGCCGCTATGTTTTTTACCGGTAACCCCGATGAAACCAGTTTCTATTATAAATTACATCTGGTTCCTTTCGGCGAGTACATCCCGTTTCGTACGAGCTTTCCATTATTTGCCTGGGTTGTAGGTGACTTGGTTCCCCACGACTTTAATGCAGGGAACAAACCAGTCGTCTTTCGTATGCCGGAAAACCAGCTTAAACTAGCCCCGCTAATCTGTTTTGAAGATTCACTGGATCGGCTAGTCAGAAAGTTTATGCCACTTCAACCACATGTGCTGGTCAATCTCACCAATGACGGATGGTTTCTCGAGTCTGCCGCCTCCAAACAACACCTGGCCAACGCTATTTTCCGTTGTGTGGAGTTTCGCAGGCCGATGTTGAGATGTGCCAATAATGGTGTTACTGCTTGTATCGACAGCTCTGGCAGAGTCACTCATATACTCAGCGACGAGCAGGGATCCACCTTTATCGACGGTGTCCTGGTAGCTTCCCTCGAGATTCCACTGGATACCTATAACACTCCATTTACCGCTACAGGAAATATATTGCCAGTCACTGCGCTTGCCTTAACTATTCTGCTAGTTGCGACGCGAATCTTCCCAGGTATTTTAAAAGTAAAGCGCCGTTAACAACGGCAATGGCCATGGAAATAATTTTTGTTGCCCTATTTGCTCTGATGTTGCTGATTCAGATTCCCCTACTCGTCTTTTGGATCTGGATGCTGATAGATTGTTTGCAACATAGGTATTCCGATAGCACTCAGCAACTTGTATGGGTACTAGTGATTATTCTTACGAACTGGATTGGGGCAATCATTTACTTCTTTGTTGAACGCAGCAAGCACGGCCAAACAGCAACGAATCAAACTACACCCGCCACAGATAGCAGCCGCCAATAATTATTACAGGTTACCTCGTAATAATAATTCAATATCAATTCCCCAGTTGCAGCGAACCAGAATTATCATCATCAAGCATGGCAGGAGGCTGCGCCAGCAGTTTGGGATTTGCAGGGTGATCTTCGACAGTTGTTTTAAAGACTTTGCGCTCCCCGGCGCGCGATACCACTAATTCAATTTCTTGACCCGGACTTAAAAAGTAGGAAGCATCCAGAACATCTTCCAGTGATTCGACTTTGTACTTGTCAATTTGCAGCAAGAGATCACCGACTTTGATTCCGATACCTTTAGCCGGTGATTGTTGCTCCAGCTCCACAATCTTGGCTGATGAATTCGCATAGCCCGCAATCGACGGTTCGACTGTCACTCCAACCCAGCCATATCGTACCAATCCAAATTGCGCATAATCATTAACAACCTTATCGAGTACAGCTACCGGAAGCGCGTAACAGGCTACTCCCCCATCAATGGCACTGACCAGTACGCCCACCACTTCACCATCCATATTCAAGATTGGTGACCCGGTTTGACCTCTTGCTACCGGCAAATTGACCCGCATGTGGGTCACTGGTAAATAGCGCCCCTGGTATTTCAAATCGTGCCCCGCAACGGTCCCGAACGTTGGGGCAATGGTTAGGTCCATAGCGTATCCAACAGCAATTACCGGGCTGGCAATAGGCAATTTCTCCGGTTGCGCCAGCGTTAAAAAATCTGTGATCGCATTCACTTTCAGTAACACCAGTCCGCTGCGGCTATCAGTTAAAATCCTGGAAGCGACGTATTTGTTGTTGCCAAACACAATAGTTATGTCATTCGAGGAGCCACCAATCGAATACGTGGTGGCTATTGTTCCATTAGGATCGATAAAAAAACCTGTACCATTGTGAACTCCGTGATCGTCTACGGCGATTACCCTGCAAACTGCCGCGCTGGTAGTTTGAAATACCTGCTTTATCTCCCGTGCCAACGAGTCAGCCGCGCTATTCGTACTCTCCGCTTGTAGTGGCTGGGTGCTTGCTGCCAGCACAAAAACCAAGGTGGCAACAGTCCGAGCCTTACTCGAGACAACAAAGCCAAGCATATTAAAAACTAAATGGCGGCTCGTAACTGGCAGGACGAGAATCCAAGACATAGTGAGGCAGAGCTGCCATATGTGTCACTTTAACGCGCTCTTCAGCGCTGGAAGTAGCGGCTTCCAAACCACTCATTATCATTCCCGACCTTAGACTGAGAGACACAGCATTGGATGACTGCGCGGAACTCGGCAGCGATATGGAAGTTGCTTCTGCCATTTGTGAAAGTAATTGATTATCACTCTCCTCAGGCAAGAAGAATATAGATACAGCTACCAGCAGAAATAAGCCAAGTGCGCTGGCATAAGCATACTTTGGCACTTCAATACCTGCCAGCAATGCCTGAATCCTCTCCAGAATCATCTGGCGCAACGGCGTGCGATGAAGATCAGCACGTTGGCGAGAACGATATTCTTCAAGAAATTTATCAAAGTACTCCGGATCAGAAGGTCGCTCGTAGCGCTTCAGTCTCAGTAACTTGGATATGTTTTCGCTGTCACGCATAATATTAAAGGTTAATCAAAGAATCCATTGTTGCAACTGCAATTATCCTTTTCGAAACTCTTCCAAATAATTCTGCAACTGTCGATGAGCATAAAACAAACGGGAGCGTACCGTGCCTTCAGATACTTTCAGTATCTTACTGATTTCAGCGTGAGGTAACCCTTGAATATCATACATAACAACTACTGCTCTGTGTTGTTCTGACAATTTCATCAATGCTTCGTTCAATCTTTGCTGCAATTCGCTTAAATTAGCCTCGCGTACCGGATCACTGGTGGCTGTCAGTTCCAGGAACTCTTTGTCATTGGTAATACCTGAGTCCAGATCGTCCAGGCTAAACTGGTACCTGCGTTTGCGCTTTTTCAGGAAATTGATGGTCATGTTGACCGCGATCGAATGAATCCAGGTGTAGAAAGCAGATTTTCCCCTAAATCCTTTGAGCGAACGATAGGCTTTTGAGAAAACATCCTGCAACAAGTCATTGGTGTCCTCATGATTTGAAGTCATGTTATAGATCAAGCCGTAAAGTCTCGGGCTGTACTTTATTACCAGTTGGTCAAAAGCATTAGGGTCGCCTGCTCGTGTCTTTTCAACGAGCTGGAAGTCCAGTTCTTTTTCTGATAGTTCTTCAGGCATTGAGGGCTGGAGTTATAGCCCAAATCATATACCCAAGACAACTACAAGCGATCGTTGTAGCATTGCTGTTTGATTATTGGCTGCCTTTTCTAACCAAACTACCGACGCGTGACCGATGGCCGCTAGCGTTTATCCATCCCTGCGGTCTGAGGTCGCAAAGGTGTACCCGGCTTGGGATAATCACCTGCACGCTGTGTAGTAGAAGAGGGAACTAACCTTATTGCTCCCTTAGCATTGTTGCGCCAGCCGTTAGGGTCCGCATATTCTTCGCCGGAATCGTTTAGGCCATCAACTTGATCTTCCAGCCCGGTACCTTCCCCGTGCTCAATGATCGTTGGTGTAACAAATACCAATAAATTGCGCTTTACCCTGCTGTTGAGTTTTTCCTGGAACAAATACCCGAGCACTGGAATATCACCAAGAATCGGTACCTTGGTGCTACCTTTGGTCTGTTCATCCTGCAGCAAGCCACCGATTGCCAGAGTGTTACCGCTCTTGATCAGGATGTTGGATTCGAGCCTGCGGGAATCGATAATCGGGCTGGCGACTGTCGCGCCCGCAAAGGTAAAAGTAGCATCCCCAACTTTGTTGCTGACTTCGGGGACTACATTCAATGTGATGAAGTCATCTTTATTGATAGAAGGACGAACCCGCAAAGTATTACCAAATTCTTTATCCTCAAAACCTCCAAACACGGCGGTAGCAGTTTGCTCGTTGAAGTTCAACTGTGGCACTGGCTGGTTCCTGGTTATGCTAATGGTAGCCTCCTGATTATTCGCTGTGACGATGCGCGGCTGGGCCAGAAATTCCGCGTCAGAATCTTCATTTAGCAAACGCAAGGTAAGTGACATTTGCGGCACACTCAGAATAGCAAACTGACCTGCAACAGCCTCGAAGAAACGATCGGGACCGGGTATCTGACCAACGCCACCCGGGATTGCAAAGCGGGGATCACTTTCGCCCAGACGGCCAAAATCGTTCAACTGCAATTGGCCATTTTCGCCAACCTCAAACTCATATGTTCCTTCATCGCCCTCGCCCTCGAGAAACGGGCTGCCACCATAGCGGAATGTCTGCGGGCTGCTGGAACCGCCAACAACGCCCGCCCAGTTGATACCATAACTCTGCACCGGGTTGGCGTTGACTTCGACCAGCCTCGCCTCAATCATAACCTGCTCGGTAGGCAAATCGATAGTCTCCAAAAACTTTTTGATCTTATCCATGTTGGATTCGACTTCCTGATAGAAAACGGTATTGGTACGCGAATCCACTTGAACCGGCGCACCACTGTTCAATTGCGAAGCAAGCAGCTTAGCTGCACTTTCTGCAGGAGCATAGCTGAACGTGTAAGATCCGCTTTCCGTAGGTTCAGAGGCTTTTTCCGCCTGCGTTTTAACGAAAAAGTCACCTTCAATCTCATCTAATATCAAACCCTTCGCCCGAACGATAAATTCCAATGTTTCCATTGGAGTCTTATCCTTGATTAGCAAAGTCAGTGTGCCCGCTACCTGCTCACTAACATACAGGTTGATATTAGATTGACGCGCCAGCAAGCGTAAGACAGTAGGCAGATCTTCTTCCTGAAAATTAAATACTACGCTATCGCCTTGTGTAGTACCAAGTTCGCTTGCACCATCAAATGCCTGCATCGAGTCGATTCCCATTTCCGATTGCGCAGCAGGGTCAAGCAATACATCACTGGGTGGATCAATCGGTGCCGGTTCAGCTAAATCAGGCTCACTAACGCCACCGGGTGTAGTAGTTTCACCTAAATCAGCGGTAGGATCAGTTTCTGGCTGGTCTGCTACTGGTGGGGGTGTGATCTCCCTTGCTGTATCATCCACTGGCTCAGCAGTGGAAGTGGTCGATTCTGATTCAGAAGCAGGTTCTACAGGCTCAGTTGGGGTGGTAGCAGTTTCCGCATCTGCATCAGTTTCAATAGTCACCTCAGTCGGTTCCAGATCAAATCCTTCTTGGGCGATGCAGTTGTCAGTATACAAGCAGGTTGAGGTTGTAGCTAGACAAAAAAGCCAGCAAAAAATAGTTGTGAATTTCATAGTTTAAAGTTCCTTGGTATGGTTATCAGAATCAACTCAACTAATTAAGTGAATAAGCAGGTTGTGAGCCAGCATGTAAAATTATAAGATATTCACAATGAAAATTGCAATGTTATTCACAATTTATTTGCAAATTTGCGACAGATTTTGCTGATTTTCAGCAAATATTGATAAATTCACGGTCTCTACAGCGTGCAGAGCTAATATTTTCAGCTTTAGCCCGGAGCAGAAGTTTAGCTAATTAGCCCTTACTTCGCTTCAACCAATTCGCCTTCGAGCGGGCTATTCAGCTGTGCTTGACCGGATCCTGCAGTTGCGGCAGGTGATTGCTCGTCCGCTTCAGGAATTAAGGAATTGAGTTTACCAATGATCAATTCGACCACGCCGAGCCTTGATCGCTCAAATAACAGCAACAACTTATTACCTTTATCGGGACTGTAGAGAGCAAGATTTTCACTCAAAAAGCCCGGATTGTGCTGCCACTTAAAATCTGCCAGTTGCACCTGCTTCAGGAGGCTACGGCCGAAGCGAGTTAGTACTGCCAGGTAAAGCACTTCGGTCTGATCCTTAGTCTGCAACAACCAGGCATCCTTATAAGGTGCTACACCTTTCCACTTACCAACCATGCATTTTGCCGCCCAGTCAACTTGCGGTTGACCTTCCGTTCGCTCCCGGTGCAGCAGAATGTCAACATCGGGCGGCACTTTACTCTGCAAACAGGTATCGCGAACACGGCACTCCGTCGCGGCAGGTGCTGTTAGTTTATGCCAGGCAAGCCACAGCTTCGCCCGTGCTGCGCGGAATAATCGTGGTGCAAACCACCATGCTACCGCCAGCAGCAGAATAAAGATCACCAAGGCTAGCGTCGGGTTCATCCATAATAACCATAAACCGCCAACTACCCCCACGTCTTCAACCAGACTAACCGCCACATTAGTCATTGGCTCGGGAGAACCATTCACCACTACTCGGGTGCCGGCCTTAATCGTGTGTGATGCCAGGGACAGTCCGCATGCCAGCATTGCAACGATGACATCGTAAATCGGATCCGATTCACCCAGCACCTGGATGGCAAGTAAGGTGCCACCTACCGGCCTGATAAACGTATGGACGGTATCCCATGCACTGTCCAACCAAGGTACCTTATCGGCAAAAAATTCGATCAGGAACATAACCCCTGCCACAATGATGATTGCCGGGTGTGCCAGTATCTCAAGCTGTTGATACTCGGAAGCGAGGGCGATCCAGTCATAACGAATGGCCATGCCAGTTAAAAAAACTGTTAGGTATAAATTAATTCCCGCGAGTGTCGCCAGCCCGAGAGCCGTGCCTAGGAGCTGAATAGTTTCCATGTCCTGATTATAACTGATTATGATCGACTTGCATCTGATTTCTTTAGTCGGCAGCTTGCTGCTGCTGACGACGCATATAGCCGTCAATCAGGAATGGTCCGCACGGGATCAAAGCCGCACCGATCACCAGTGCCGCCTGACGCAATGTCCAGCCGGCCAGCATCACCACCGCCAGTACCAAAAAGCAGACTGTCAGAAATAAAATTCCGTGCGTCCAGCCGGCTAACTTGACAGCTATATCAATACCAGCCAAATGCTTGAGCGGCATGGCAATCAACAGCAATAGCAGAAAGGAAATTCCCTCTGTCAATGCGAGCAGGCGAAGTAGCTGAATCCATTTAGCAGCGGTCATGTGAATCGTGCAGGACTAAACACCAGCTTTGCACTCGCAGCAAGTATGTGTGCTAAATTCCTGGTAAAGTGCCGTCAGCAAAACGGTCACTTGCCTCTAAGGTTCGGTAATTCTTTCTCTGAGATGATCTAAGCTACCAGCTCGGCGATCTGGACGGCATTCAGAGCTGCACCTTTTAGTAGTTGGTCACCGCATACCCAGAAGCTCAGGCCATTCTCGACTGCACAATCGAGACGGATACGACCGACCTCACAATCATCACGCCCGGCACAATTGAGCGGCATCGGGTATTTATTGATAGATATGTCGTCGACCACTTTGAGCCCTGCCGAGTCAGAGAGTACCCGGCGGGCCTCCTGCACAGATGCCGGTTTCTTAAACTCTGCCGATACCGCTATGGAATGCGCCCGTATAACTGGAACCCGCACACATGTCACCGACGCCCGAAAAGTCGAATGGCGCATAATTTTCCTGCCTTCATTCTGCAGCTTCATTTCTTCTCTGGTGTAGCCATTCTCATTCACCTGATCAACTTCTGGAATGACATTGAAGGCAATTTGATGCGGGTAAACTTGCTTGGTTACTGCCTCGCCCCCAATAACTGCCTGAGTTTGCTGCTTGAGTTCCGTGATTCCCTGGTTACCACTACCGGACACTGCCTGATAGCTGGCTGCTATAACTCGTCTGACATTAAATGCCTGATGCAACGGGTACAGTGCCATCAACACTATAGCCGTGGTACAGTTGGGGTTGGCGATAATCCCCTGATGCTTGGCAATGTCATCAGCATTAATCTCCGGCACGACCAAAGGCACCGAGTCTTCCAGTCGGAAGGCAGATGAATTATCCACAACAACAGCTCCGGCAGCTGCTGCAACAGGCGCAAACTTTCGCGAGATGTCGCTGCCGGCACTGAATAATGCGATATCTATGTCGTGAAATGAGTTTTCGTTTAACTCTTCAACTTCCACACTATTCCCACGAAATTCCAGCACCTTGCCGGCGGAGCGCTCTGATGCCAGTAACCTCAACCCTCTGCAGGGGAACTTGCGCCGCTCAAGCACTTTAAGCATTTCCAGCCCGACCGCTCCAGTTGCACCAACTATTGCAATATTTCTTTCTGTTTCCATTGGCGAATCGGCAAGCTTAAATACACGTGTATACAATGCAACCACCAATGCAGGAAATTCTTATCTCTTTAAAACAACAAACACTCGCTCTGATAGTTGCAAATGACCTCAGGGCCAGCTACCAGATATCCAGTTCTCCTCTCGGAACCGGATACGCCAATGGCAGCAATCAAACTCCAGCCGGCAAATTCCTGATTATCGAAAAGATCGGCCACGGTATGCCTGCTGCAACAGTTTTCAAAGGTCGCATGCCAACCCAACTGCCATACGATACCAACTCAACTGATGATCAGGTCACAAGCCGGATCTTGCGCCTGCATGGGCTGCAACAGGCAAATAGTAATACTTTGGAACGCTATATTTACATTCATGGCACCAATCACCCGCAGCTATTGGGAAGTCTCGCCGGCCACGGCTGTATCCGCATGCACCCGTCAGATATCGTCGAGTTATTTCCACAAGTGACCGTCGGAACCAAAGTAACGATCGCCTGATTATTGCGCCGCACCATCCTCGCTCGGCTTGCGCTTCAAGTGCGGAAACAGGATCACATCACGGTTCGACTCAGCTCCGCTTAGTAACATTATCAGACGGTCGACACCAAGCCCAAGGCCACCCGCCGGCGGCATGCCATGTTCCAGCGCCACCAGGAATTCTTCATCGAGCTTCTGAATTTCTTCGCCAGCCTGCTCAAGCAGCCGTTGCCGCTGCACGGCCGGATCATTTAGCTCGGAGTAGCCGGGGCTGATTTCCTGGCCATTGATGATCAGCTCATAAACATCAACCAGCGATGGATCGTCGGCATTTAATTTGGCCAGCGGTACCAGTTCTTTAGGCACGTGGGTTACAAATAGCGGATCAATCTGCTTTTCTTCGACAAGTTTCTCAAAAACCTGTTGGGTGACTTCATAGTCAGCCATGCCATCACTGATTTCTATACCAAGCTCGTTGCAGCGCGATCGCCGCTGCTCAGGAGTCAACTCAAACCATCCGGGAACCAGTTCTTCGATCAGGTCACGATAGCGGGCACGTTTCCAGGGCCGCTGCAGGTTAATTGATTTGATTACATTACCTGCCGCATCACTATGCTCGACCTGCAGCGAACCACGGATCTCCATTGCCAGACTGCAGATCAGCTCTTCGACCAACTCTGCCATGCCCTCAAAATCGGAATACGCCCAGTATACCTCCAGCATGGTGAACTCCGGGTTGTGACGGCGCGAGATCCCCTCGTTGCGAAAGTTACGGTTGAGTTCAAATACTTTAGGAAAGCCGCCAACCAACAACCTTTTAAGATAAAGCTCAGGGGCGATCCGTAAAAATAAGTCCATCGACAGGGCATTGTGCCGGGTCTGGAATGGCTGCGCAGTTGCGCCTCCGGCAATTGGCTGCATCATCGGCGTTTCGACTTCGACAAACCCCCGTTGCTGCAGAAACTCACGAATACCACGAACAATTTTAATCCGCTCAGTAAAGATGCGCCGCGATTCCTGATTTGCCACC
>CAZHRP010000022.1:0-4580 GCA_964535055.1 uncultured Chthoniobacteraceae bacterium | reverse complement strand
ACCAGGTCGAGATAACGTTGCCGGTAGCGCGCTTCGACATCGGTTAGACCATGCCATTTTTCCGGTAGCGGACGCAGCGTTTTTGATAACAGCTTGAAACTGGTGACCCGTACCGTTGGCTCACCACTACGGGTCGTGAAGTAATTTCCCTCCACACCCAGATAGTCACCAAGATCAAGCTGCTTGAATACCTCCCAGCGTTCCTCGCCAATTTCTTTGCGATTAATGAAAATCTGCATGCGTCCGGTCATGTCGCTGAGGTTCAGGAAATGGCTCTTGCCCATATCGCGGTGAGCCGTGACCCGGCCGGCCAGACGCACCACCTGCTCCTCGATAAATTTTTGCCTGACCTCAGCTACCGATCCATCAACCTGGTACTTTTTGCCGTAAGCTCCTTCGCCAAGCTCCTCCAGGCGATCACGTTTCTCACGACGAATTGCTATCAACTGGTTTTCATCTTCCTGCATAAGTACTTTACGCTACACAACTGTGTAGCCGCGATCACGGACAAAATCAGCAGTTGATAACTTCGGGGTTGCAGAGTTGCTGGAACTCACTCGCCATGCTTACTGCTATCCAAGTAAGTACTTCCAGCTACAGCACTATGTATTGATGCGCTACGGAATCCACTCACCCCAAACATCTGTTGCCTGTACAGCAGGTTCCATCTCTGTATCCTCTTGCCAGGTACCAACCGGAATTTGGTTAGCGTAGACTTCCGCAAGCAGAACCCTGGCCCGGTTCAGCATCTGTTCGACCTTTTCCGGATGATTCTCAGCCAGGTCACTTTGTTCCAGTGGATCATCTTTCAGGTTATACAGTGCAGGACCATCGGTCAGTACCGGATCCTCCGGCGGCTGGTTACCATAATTAAAGTACAGCTTCCATGCACCAATTCTAATGGCGGTCGCTTTGCCTTTCCCGTGCCAGTATAGTAATTCGTCACGGGCTGATTTTGATTTCTGTTGTATCAGGTTTGGCCAGGCGTTAACCCCGTCCAGTTTCTGAGCGTCAGCGGGAAGTTGAATTTTTATCCCGCAGGCTGCAGCCAGAGTCGGCAACAAATCAATTGCAGCAATCATTTGGTGATTAGTCGCTCCCGTGCGGAGCTTACCGGGATAACGAATGATGCAAGGCACACGGGTACCACCTTCGAGAGATTGCCATTTGCCGCCGCTAAACTTCGGCTCGTCATTAGGTCCGGCCTGGCCACCCTGCCGACCATTGTCCGAAGTGAATAGGACGATCGTATTACTCGCTTGTCCCGTTTGGTCGAGCACATCAAGAATCTGCCCGATACGATAATCAAGTTCTTCGACTACATCAGTGTATTTTGCGGATTTGTCATCACCGGATTTGCCCTGCCAGTCGGGATGCGGGTCAGCAGGAAAGTGTGGTGCACTCCATGGTACATACAGGAAGAAGGGTTGATCTCTCGGCTCTCGAATGATGCGGATCACTTCTTCCGTGAAAGTCTGAGTTAGCAGCCGGTTATCCCAATCCGCTTGCACCAATTCGCCATCCCGATACATATCCCGGTTTTGGTTATTCGACATGTGAATGTAATATGACGAAAGAAATCCCTGGTTTCCGGGGCGCATGGATTTTCCGCCCAAATGCCATTTACCAGCCATGGCCGTATAATAGCCCGCATCACGAAAGGCTTCAGCCATGGTATACACCTGTGCCGACATTCCGGTCTTCGGAGCAAAGCCGTAGCCAAGCACACCCCACCGCCAGCCCAGGCGAGCCGGGTAAGATCCCGACAACAAAGCCATGCGCGATGGCGTGCATACCGGATTGCCGGCGTAGAAACTGGTCAGTTTCATTCCATCGGCAGCTAAGCGGTCGATGTTCGGTGTCTGGATGCGCGTGCTGCCATAGCAGGAAAGGTCTTCATTCGCCAGATCATCCGCCATCATCAGGATGACATTCGGCAATTCCCTGGCTGCTCCAGGAAAAATGGCAATAGTTGCAATCAAAAATGAGAATAACCAATACTTCACACTGTATCTTTACGGTGATTTTTGCTCCACAACAACACTTAGATTTCTGTTACAACCCAGTAGAAAGTTACAGTAACAAACTCTTAACCCGGCTCAGGGTGCTTGCTCCAAGCCATTATAATAATTCACCTTGCTGCGGCAACTTCGGCTTATCCTCAGCAGCAAATCCCGCTGCTTCTGCCTCCTCGCGAATCTCCCGCCCGATTGTCCGAAATTCAAAGCGCGACACTGAATCAATCAACGGCTGCCACTGCGGGCTGATGGTCAATTCCTCGATTGGTGCAGGTAAAGGTAAATCGAGGTCCAGGCGAACCATTTCCAGGTTATTGATGACTTGATCGGCGGCGGCGGCCAGCTTCTCGCGTAATTTTTCGTTCTTAACCGCGTCGAGTTGCTTGAGTAAATTAATTACTCTGCCATGCTCAGCGATTAACTTTGCGGCGGTTTTTGGCCCAACTCCAGGTACCCCGGGGATATTGTCAACACTATCGCCAGTCAGCGCCAGCACATCCAGTATGCACTCCGGTTCAACTCCCCATTTAGCTAACACCTGATCGCGACCAAGTATGGCATAGTCTTCCTTGAGCTCATTCACATCTGCTTTAGCGGTCGAGTAGACACCGACTTGTTCATTCACCAATTGAAACAGGTCTTTGTCGTTAGTAGCCAGTACGGTATGGATACCTGCGGCAGTCGCTGCTACCGCGTAACTGGCCATCAGGTCATCGGCTTCTGTATCCGGCAAGCCAAGGCTGGCCAACCCGCACAATGGCATTAGCTTGCGTATTTCATCTATTTGTGGCACCAGATCATCCGGTGTTTCTATACGCTGCTGTTTGTACTCCGGTTGCAGATCGCTACGGCGCGCCGGAATACCCTCGTCCCAGATAACTGCGGCGTACTCGGGTTGCAATTCTGCCAGCATCCGGCGAATCGCCTTGAGAAAGCCAAATATTGCATTGGTAGGTTCACCGCTCGAGTTAGTTAACCCACGGATGGCAAAAAACGAGCGGTAGGCATAATAGTGGCCATCCACTAACAGCAATCGCTTCATTGACCGACTCCGTTTACTTCGACTTTGGCCGGAGGTTGATAACCACGCTCGTCAATCTCCAGTTCAGCATACCCCGCAGCCAGTACCGCCTGCCTCAGTTGATTACTGGTACTGGCAAGCTTATCCATCTCTGCCGGTGCAACCAGTAACCTGGCATGAGGACGACCGTCACCGCTAACAACATGCCGCACCCGAAACACCTGAAACCCAAGCGCACGCACCGCTTCTTCCGCCTGCTCGACCATAGCCAAAGCTGCAGCACTGACCGGCGTGCCCCACGGAATGCGGCTGCTCAGACATGGCTGCGCCGGCGCATCCGCAGTCGGCAACCCAAGCTCGCGGCTCAATTCCCGAATCTCAGCTTTAGTTAACCCGGCATCACGCAAGGGTGCCAACACTTGAAATTCCTGAGCCGCCTGCGCTCCCGGGCGCACCATCTGTGCGTCATCTGCATTTTCGCCATAGGCCAGTGCCGCATAATCACCTGCCGCTGCCAATTGATCCATCCGGCGGAACAGTTCAGCCTTGCAAAAATAACAGCGGTTGGGCGGATTCGAAGAATAATCAGGATCATCAAGCTCATCTGTCTTGAGAACAATTACTTCCGTCTTTAAACTATCAGCCAAATCCAGCGCTGCCTGTAGCGCTTTACGGGGCAGGCTGGGGCTATCTGCAAGCGCTGCCCTGACCCCGCTGCCTCCCAATACCTGGCGGGCCCGGGCCAGCAGATAAGCACTGTCCACACCACCTGAGTAAGCGACCAGCATTGGCGCGTGCGCTGTAAGTATTCGATCAAGCAACAGCTGCTTTTCGTTTAAAGACATTCCTAACTATGTGGCAAGTAGTCACAATTTCCAGAGGAATAACGCATCTCATTGTGGTAATTTCAGTGCATGCGTTATTTGGCCTGTTTACTCTGTGCATGTCTGCTTGCCTCCTGCGCCGGCACGCGCTCATGGACCTATGAGCCGCAACCCTATGTCTCGGCCAAGCCCATGCGCAGTGGCCATGCCCGACCACCCCTGCGAGCTCCTGACCAGATAGTCGCCGCAATTCAAGCCGGCAACCAAATCGTCGGCCTACCCTACAAGTACGGCGGCGGACACGCTTCTACCTATGATGATGGATACGATTGCTCGGGTGCCGTCTCACGCGTCCTCATCGGTGCCGGGCTACTCTCCGGTCCACGACCTTCCAGCGGCTTTGTGAATTACGGTAATCCCGGCGAGGGAAAATGGCTCACCGTCTACGTCACCAAAGGTCACAGCTTCATTGAGGTTGCCGACCTGCGCTTTGATACCGGTTGGCATGGCCACCGCCAAGGCCCACGCTGGACCGCTAAAACCCGTCCGCTACGCGGTTATACTGCCCGCCATCCGCCCGGCTTCTAATCGACTAGATCCATATGCGCCCCCTAGAGTATTCCGCAGACACTGCTTGCAAATACATGCAAACAATTTCCCCCTGAACGTTGACGGTTGAATGTTCTGTCCCAAACGTTCAAAGTTGAGCCGTGAACT
>CAZHRP010000021.1:18462-19374 GCA_964535055.1 uncultured Chthoniobacteraceae bacterium | reverse complement strand
CTTGGCGGCAAAGTAGCTGGCCTCATCGCGATGGTAGTCGAGATGATCCTGGCTCAAGTTGGTAAATACTCCCACATCAAACTGAAGATCAGCGACCCGTCCCTGACTCAAGGCATGCGAAGAAACTTCCATCACAGCTGAACGACAACCATTTTCCAAAGCCGTTTGCAATAATTGCATCAGGTCAACCGATTCTGGAGTGGTGCGGCTGGCTGGTAACAGTCGATCCCCAATTTCGTAGCGCACAGTTCCCACCAAGGCCACGCGCAGCATTTCTTCCTCCAGGATATGTTTGAGCAGAAATGCGGTTGTAGTCTTGCCATTGGTTCCGGTTATGCCAGCCATCTTCAACTTGGCATCAGGATGACGGTAGAAGACAGCCGCCAGCTGCGATAAAGCACGTCGACTGTCCGCCACTACTATCACCGGCACCTTGGTCGGTGTGAAGGCCCGCTCGACTACCAACGCTGCAGCACCACCAGCTAGTGCCTGTTCGATATAATTATGACCATCGGTAGCAGCACCAGAAGTGGCTACAAACAGGTTGCCGGGTGCTATTCTACGCGAATCATAGCAAATACCGCTAACCTCTGTTGCCGGGTTGCCACTGACCTGGTGTTTATCCAGATTGAAAATTAGCTTTTCGAGTTTCATCGCAGGTTGACCTCCTGCGGTTGTTCCACATGGCTCAATGTCGCCGCTGGGTAATCGACGATCGGCAGGCTCGGCTCGAGATCAAAGTAACGGACCGCCCGTTCGCCAATTGCAGCAAATACCGGCGCCGCTACGCTACTGCCATAACTCATGCCAGGGTCCGTCTGTGGGTCATCAACTAATACCAAGCCAACATAAACCGGATCTTCTGCCGGCAGATAACCGACAAAGGAAACCACGTAGCGTCCTTCAGCATAG
>CAZHRP010000021.1:0-18452 GCA_964535055.1 uncultured Chthoniobacteraceae bacterium | reverse complement strand
AGTTTTACCGGCAACCCTGAATCCTTCGACCGCTGCCTGCCTGGCAGTCCCTTCTTCACTAACCACACCTTCAAGTGCCAGCGATACCTTACTTGCAGCTTCTTTGTTGATTACCCGGCGACGCACTTCTACTTTATTCGTATGCAGCAAGCTGCCATCTCTTCCGGTAATCGACTTGACTACATGCGGCCTGACCAGTACGCCACCATTCGCGATTACCGACATCGCAGACACCACCTGTAAGGGAGTGACTGCTACTTCATGCCCCATAGGCATGCGGGTAATCGAAATCCTGCTCCACTGATGCACCGGATGCACAATACCGGCAATTTCACCAGGCAAATCAATACCGCTGGTTTCACCAAAACCAAACCGTCTTACATATTCGTGGAACTTCTGCTCACCCAGTTGGATGGCCAGCTTGGCAGCCCCGATATTACTCGATTTCATTAAAATTTTTTCAACGCTCAAATCGCCGTAAGGATGATGGTCTTTGAGGGTTCGACCACCATAATAATATCTTCCATTCTCACAGTTGATCAGTGTCGGCAAGTCAACCAGGCGCTCATTCAGGGCGGCACCCGCAGCTACTATCTTAAAAGTCGAGCCAGGTTCAACAATACTGGCAATAGCATGGTTCTTTAATGCCGTTTTCGGCGCATCACCCAAACCATGCGGACTGAAATGGGGTCGGTTCGCAAGTGCCAGAATAGCGCCATCTTCAGGATCCATCAGAATAATAGTGGCACTGACCGGGGAGTATTTGCCAAAAGCAATATCTAGTTCCTCCTCGATGATTTGTTGCAGCCCCATGTCAACAGTCAAAGTCACATTGTGTCCGTCTTCCGGTTTTTTCTCATGCCCACGGTAATGGACAATTTCGAGACCACGTCGGTCATGCTCAATTAATCGGTAGCCATCGGTGCCAACCAGATGCTCGTGCATGCTACGTTCAACGCCATCCACCCCGCGCATTTCATGATTAATGTAGCCAACAACATGCGCTAGCATGTCATCATTGGGATAGATTCGAATTTCCTTTTCCGCGAAACGTATCCCCCGCAGCTTGCGCAACGATAACTCTTCAGCCAGTTCGTCAGCTTCGCTTTCCGGCACCTTATGCTGCAGCACTATATGCTTACGACCACTGGCCAGTTGCTCCGATAGTTCAGCTCGCGATAACTTCAAATGTCGTGCCAGTACCTCTTCCAGTTGCTCGGGGTCATTAACCTGGCTGGCATCGGCAATCACTGTACAAACCGGCACATTGGCCGCCAATATTTCTCCATGGCGGTCGTAGATGCTGCCCCTGCTCGCAAGAATTTTTTGCCGGGCTACGTGCTTGCTGGCAGCTTTTGCAGCATATTTTTCATGCTGGACGATTTGCAGGTCGATCAACCGCCATGAAAATATACTGAATACTGCGGCAAACAAGCACAGCACTACCAGTATCTTTATTTTTCCAGGGCTATTCATCTTGGCAAAAATTCATTGGCTACATGGCGTAACTCTTCTGCACCTTCAGCTGGTCCAAACTTCAGCCGGACAATCCGTTCGTCCTCGATTGGTTGCATAATAATAAATCCATCTGCCAGTCGTTGCTCCAGCATTGCACGCGAACTCCAGCGAGCAATTTGTGCGGACAGTGCCTGATCTTCTTCACGCAATTCTTTAAGGCGGCTCTCCAGACGCAACTGCATGCTGCCATAGTCATGCAAGCGGTGTTTAATCATTACATAACTGACACCGATTATCGCCGCGAACAGACCAACCACACAGAGCCTGGCCATCCACCCCAGTTCGATTCCATTTGCTGACTTTCTCCGGTTTCCTGCCATTATTAAATCCTTTCTACCGCCCGCAACTTGGCGCTGCGGGAGCGTGGGTTTTCAGTTACTTCGGTACATCCTGGCAGTATCGGTTTGCGGGTCAGTAAATGATAGGCATATTGCGGGTTGGGGCGCGGATGTGGCCACTCCGGCCGATCAATTTGCACCGCAGACCGCTGACGAAAATCATGCTTAACCAAGCGGTCTTCCAGCGAATGAAAAGTGATGACTACCGCCCGAGCTCCACTGGTAAGTATTTCCGGCAAGTCATCAAGCACCTTGGCCAGTCCTTCCAACTCCTGGTTAACTTCCATGCGCAACGCCTGAAATACCCGCGTCGCAGGATGACGTCGTCCACGCTGACCCAACTCGCACTCAAGCAGCTCGGCCAGCTCACGGGTGCGGGTAAATGGCTTGTTGCCCCTGGCACGCTCAATTGCCATGGCAATCCGCTTCGCAGACGGCTCCTCACCCAGTCGGCGAAATAATGCCGCCAATTCGGAACAGTCCCATGTGTTGACTATGTCAGCAGCCGTAATCGGCCCCGATTGGTCCATCCGCATGTCGAGCCGACCGTCCACCTGAAAACTAAATCCACGCGCCGCACAGTCGAGTTGCCATGAGGATACCCCCAAATCGAGTAAGACCCCGTCAACTTTACTACCGCCCAGCGTCTCGATTATCTCTGGTAGATCAGCAAAGCTTCCATGCACTGCCGAAAATCGATCTGCATGTGCGACCAGACGCTCACGCGCAGCCGCTAGGGCATCAAAGTCCCGGTCCACTCCGATTACCCTGGCACCGGCTGCCAACAACTCGGCAGCATGCCCGCCACCTCCAAGCGTTCCGTCCAGAATTACACGCCCGGCAGCAGGCCTGAGCAATGCCACCGCTTCGGCACATAATACCGTCCGGTGAGCAAAGCTTGCGCCATCGCCATCATCAACCTTCGATTCTGAATTATCACAATACATTGCCAGTTTCCTAACTGCTGTTGGAAAGCAGCCAAGCCGCTGTTGCCCGCCTGACCACTCGTCCCTCCAGTGTCTATCCCGTTGTAAATTTTCAAAGAAACCCCCTGCCGACTCACAAACCGACTATATCCGAGACCTGCTCGAAGGTTGGCGATTCTACACCGGCAACCTCAGTCCATTTATCAGGATCCCATACTTCAAACCTCGTATGTCCCCCAACCAATACCACATCAGCACCTAAGCCGATGCTGCCACGCTGATCCTCCGGTACCAGAATCCGCCCCTGCCGGTCAGTCACACACTGCCTGGCACGTGAGTAAAATTGCCGCACAAAAACTCGCTTATCATGGGCCGATATCGAGGGGTTAGCATTCACCATGGCACCAGTCTTCTCAAATTCCGCCGGTGGCATCACCACCAAAAAATCTTTGCTCTGATGCGCTAATGTGAAGAAAACCTCACCGTCTGTTTGCAGACGCCATGCAGCCGGTACCGTCACTCGGTTTTTCTCATCCATCGAGTGTCGGTATTCACCGGAAAACATGTAATTCTGTGGTTCTTCTTCCATTCGTAATGTATGGGCTGTATCTATTATTGCGTTCCACTGTGCCCCACTACGCCCCACATTTACCCCCAAGTAACAGTTCAGGTCAACGTTTATTTTAGTTTTTTTAATTTTTTCTTATTCAGGATTAGCTGGAAGGATCGCTTTTTTCCGTTTGCATTCCGGTTTTTCAGCATAAATTAGATATGTGAATAATTCGGGACTAAAATTAATGGTGCTCAGAGTAGCAGTAGTAGCACTCATTTTCGACTGCTGCACAGCGATCGGACAGCAATCGGTCGCCCAACCGGTTTCCTCGACAGCGCAAGGTCCTACCTTTGTAATTCCCATCGATGGCATGGTCTCTAAGGCACAATTGGTTTTTTTACGTCGCGGTTTAAAGGAGGCAGAGCTTGCTGGTGCTTCAGCCATACTGCTGGACATGGATACTCCCGGTGGAGATTTGGAAGCTGCAGTAGACATGATTGACGCGTTACAAAGTTGTAATTTGCCGACATTTACATTCGTCAACCGCAATGCCATCTCGGCTGGAGCACTGATCGCACTCGGTACAGACAAGATCTACATGACACCGGTTGGGGGGATTGGCGCAGCAGCCCCGGTATCCGGTGGCGGGCAGGATTTGGGAGAAACCATGACTGACAAGGTCATCTCCTATTACTCTCAGTATTTTCGGAGTACTGCCGAACGCAGTGGCCATAACCCCAATTTGGCAGAAGGCTTTATCAATAAAGAAATTGAGGTGAAAATCGGTGATAAAATCATTAGTGAAAAAGGGTCACTGCTGAGCTTGAGCCCACAAAAGGCTGCCGAGGTAATCGATGGTAAGCCGGTATTAGCTGCCGGATTGGCAGAAAATCGCGATGAAATGCTGGAAATGGCCGGCTTATCAGCCACCACGGTGCAAATCGAACCAACCGGTCTGGAACAAACTGCTTTTCTGATTACCGTGCTGGCACCTTTACTGTTAATCGGGGCAATCGTTGGTGCATACATAGAGTTTCAGTCACCGGGATTTGGCCTGCCGGGAATCTTTTCGGCAATTTGCCTGATATTATTTTTTTCCGGCCACTCGATAGCCGGGTTAAGCGGGCAGGAAGCAATGGTGTTGTTTGTCATCGGGTTGGCTTTGGTACTGATTGAATTAATATTTTTCCCGGGGCTGCTATTGATGTCTTTGCCCGGGGCAGCCATCATGATCGCCGGTTTGATGTGGGCAATGGTCGACCGCTATCCTTCCGAGCCGGTCATCCCGAGTTTCGATGCCCTGTTTACCCCTATGCTGAATATGACGCTTGCAGTGATCGGTGGTGGAGCATTTATCATTCTGGCTGCCCAGTTCCTGCCACATACCAGCTTCTTCAAACGCATCGCACTTAACCAGCAGTTGGATATCGGCACCTCTCTGCCATCACCTCAAACAGCCAGCGAATATGTCCCTCAACTGGCTGTCGGTACTCGTGGCCTCGCCGTAACCCAACTCCATCCGACCGGTAAAGCGCGCTTTGGCGAAAGTTTTGTAGATGTAATCTCGGAAGGCAGCTTTATCGACAAAGGAACCGCCCTCGAAGTTGCCAGTTGCCGCGCCGATGTGCTGGTAGTTCGTAAGGCTTCCTGACTTCTACGCCTGCCAGAATGCTATTGGCATGCGAACTGGTCAATTAGCCGCTGATCAATAGTAACTTCCTTTGACGGGCTTCATGCTGCGGTTTAGATGGCTACCTTCAGAAACTTTGTCTACTTCTGCGAGTGCTTTTTCGTAACGGGGCGAAGAAGATTTCACCAGCACGGTTTCACCCTCGGGCGAACGGATATCCAATACCCAACCCCGATAACGATAGCCCCAGACAGCATTGGTATTATCCCAACCCTCGACGATCTCTTTGGTCTGGAACTCGAACTCACTGCGTGGCTCGACGCTGATGGGAAATTCTTGCTTAATAACCACTTTAAAGATCCCTCTACTCCTCTGACTCTCACTAAAGACCAGAATCCGGCCTTTGTAATCTTTGTAGGCATTATCCACGTCAGAATTGGTCAGTTTGACACGCATCGAGATGCGCTCCAGTTTATCATCAAAGTCGCCGCCCTCAGTCCTGGTGCGCTTGGCACGAATAACATCAGCTTCCACATTACGTTCAAAGTCTGGTCCGAAAACAGCAATTGCTGCGAGCGGCAAACTGCCAATCAAAAGGGTTAGTACGGCTAAACGGGTGGTGTTGGTAAGTTTCATAAGCTTTTTCATAAGTTTTGTGCTAACAGCTTCCCAACGAACTTGCAAGACTTTATTGAATTAACCCGACTGGTATGACACAGGCAACTGTGCTAACAATGAATTATGCAATTCCACAAAATGAATGGTGCCGGCAATGATTTTGTCATGCTCGATAATAGGGACAGGCAAATTCAGCTGACGCGCGAACAAATCGAATTGCTCTGCGACCGCCACCGCGGCATCGGTGCAGATGGCCTGCTGCTATTGGAGCAGGGTCAAGACGACTGCGATTTCACGATGCGCTACTTCAATAGTGATGGCGGTGAAGCAGAGATGTGTGGTAACGGGGCCCGCTGTTTTGCCCGCTATGCCAGTCTGATAGCTGGGCCATTCGAAATGGTTTCGTTTTCCACTCTGGCAGGCAAAGTAAGCGCTACAATCAACAGTGATAATACTGTCACAATTACCATGAGCACACCCCACTCACTCGATCTGGGACGGCAACTGACAGTCGATCAAACAGAGTTTACAGTACATTCCATCAATACCGGCGTCCCGCATGCAGTCGTCGAATGTGCTGATTTACACGACTTTGATGTGGCTGCGTTCGGGCGCCTGATCAGAAATCATGAGCAGTTTACTCCTGCCGGTACCAATGTGAATTTTTTTCAATATTCAGCCGACCGCAACGCTACGGTACGCACCTTCGAGCGCGGAGTAGAACAGGAGACTCTGGCCTGCGGGACCGGAGTGGTAGCCACCGCAATCATCATTAACGAAACCTACAAAGGCGGTAGTCCAGTCCGGGTCAAAGTAAAAGGCGGCGAAACCCTTGAAGTCAATTTCACGAAAGCCGATGACACATATCAGGACGTTACCCTTTCCGGCCCTGCTGATTTTGTATTCAGTGGCGAAATCGAACTTTAAGGCAAAATCCTAGCAGCTAGCATATATCACAGAGCCGTGATACTCAGCCCCGCTGTTGTCGCCGCCCCAGCAAGTAACAGGTGGCAACTCCGATAAGGATTATACTGCCGGGCTCCGGAATTGTAGAAACGTTTACCATGAAAGAACCTGTTTCAGTCCCGGTTGTCATAACATCAAAACCACCCAAAAAGGTCGTATCAAATGATGCTGCCGCTATGTACTATGTACCGGCATCCAATGTGGGAAATGTCGCTGAGCTAAGAAGACCGGTCCCGCCATCATCATCAGAACCCAACAAAAAGCCCCTCGAATCAAATAAAGCAATTTCGGTATCTGTAACACCGGTAGTCCCTTCTGTATCTATAGTCAGAGAATTTACGCCATCGTAAGTCAATTCTATCCACACAATCTCGCCGGCACCGTACGAATTATTGGTATGCGACTGAAAATCACCAAAACCGCTTGCATTGAGTGATGCTTCTACCAGCGGTAGCGTCGGCATAACATAATCTTCGAGCGTCACAACTATATTTGACCAGTTTGCATCCGTATTCACAAAACTCTGATCAATAAAGAGATCTAAAGAACCATTTACATCAGGGTCATATATGTCCGGGAACCAAGACTCAAATGTGAGTGTAGCAGGCTGGTTATTACCAGCACTCCCGGAAGTTGGTGGAGCGACAAACACAGATCCAGCAGCAGACGTCAGCATGATTTCCGCATCTGTGGAAAATGGAAAACCATTGCCAGCTGTCCAATCCGCAGTGATAGTAAATGAGCCATAGGATCCGGAAGGCACACTCGCACTATTGGCAATATCATTGACGCCTATGACAGACCCGGTACCGGCTACAACATTAAATGGTCCAGTAAATGTCGGAAATGAAAAGTCAGCCAGCGCATGTCCAAAGACTAACAGCTAAGCCAAAATGGCAATAGTGAGATGTGATAATGGTTTAATCATGCGCGCAGCAGTAATTAATAAAACTCAGTAAGACGTGTCAATTCGCTTTTGCTACAAACTGAAAATATTCGCGAAACAGAACAAGGTAAACTGCGCAGGAGATCAAACTAGCACATTTGCTAAGCTTATACTAACCGCTATTGGCTTGCACCGGTTCCTGGCAAGTCAGCGGGTCGATCAGATAATTTCGGCATTTTCGCTCGTTCTTCGGCTATTTCTGATACCGGTCGCTCGGGAACACCACCCACCACAAATACCATCTGGTCTTCGTTGACCCTGAGTACCGGATCGAACTTAGTCGCCAGGTAGGTTTCACGCTCCAGCACCTCGCCATTCAGGTTCAACTTGGTATACAAATAGCTGCGCGGTGCCGCATGGTGCAAGACGTGTATAATGTTTTCGCGGCCGAAGACGATCTGCGGTTTGTACAGGGAGAGCAGTCGACCCAACTTCATATTGCAGTAAATGATGCCTTTACGCTGGTCGGCCACCCTGATGTATAGGCGGTCACCATCAGGATTTCTAAATGATAACAGGCTAACCTCTCGCGTTGCCCCGGTCTCAGGCACACCGACCTCCTGCTGCCACATCAAATGTCCTTCGGTAATTTCGATGGTCTTTGAGTTGGAGGTATATTCAGTGCCCAAATCCGCAAAGAATACACGTGCCCGAATCCGGTGTGTGCCAAATTCCTGCATCGCATACAGCGGTGTCAGGTTGATTTTTCTTTCCAACGTCTGGCCGGCCCGCAACTCCAGCGGCCGTAGCTGGTAATTACTCGTCTTAGGCAAAATCATAGCGCCATTGGCGCGGCTCACATCAAAGCTGAACCAATGCTTACCTCCAGCGTCACGCAACTCTATATCTCTGCCAGCCAGATTGCGAACACTGACCTTCACGAGCAGTGGTTCATAAATCATGTAATTGCGACGCGATACTTCAAGCGTCACCTGTAGTTGCGCAAGTGCAGTCATCGGTACCAGGACGACCAGGCCAAACAGCAATAAACGGATGTCTGAAATTAATCTCATTCTGATGCCGGTTTCTCGTTGGCTGCTGTGCGAAATCCAACCCTGGCGTCACTTTGCTCTGGCAGTAGCACGATACTGCGTCTGGTTGCTCTGACATCCGGTTTGCCGCTGTCATCGACAGAACCAAATGAGCCACCGCGAATAATTGGAATCGTCTCCGGCCCCTTAGGGTCATCCCCCCAGGAAGATGTCCACTCAGCTACGTTACCGGCCATCGCCAATACCCCGTATGGACTGACATCCTGGGTTAAACTGTCCACTGGCGCCCACCAGTTAAAGTTATCAATCTGCCCCTCAACATTACCATTCGGGCTGTAATCAGCTGCTGAATTGGTTTTCTTCGGATCAAATTTATTTCCCCAGGGGAATAATCTACCGTCTTTGCCACGCGCCGCCTTCTCCCACTCCTGCTCGCTGGGTAAGCGATGACCCGCCCACTTAGCGTAAGCGTAAGCATCCCACCAATCAATGTTAAATATCGGACAATCGAGGCTTAATGGGGCACCATCAAAACTAACATCTTTATTTTCAGCAGCTTCTTTCATGAGTAGCCAGCGTGCCGGTTCATGGCTTTTGCCACGCGGCTGGTTAACGTGGTTGTACTCATTGGTGGGATTGGCCGCCAAATCTTCCAAAAATTTCTGATACATTCCAATTGTAACCTCATGCTTGGAAATCCAAAAAGTTGGTAGAGATATCGAAGTGTCCTGATAAGTAAATTCACCGCCCGGCACCTCGATCATTTCATTGTAGTCTTTGACAGTTTCCGTACCGGACATTTGAAAAACCAATATACCAAATACCAGCACAACCAACACCAGTGCCGCTGCCGCGCTATAAATCACAGTCTGACGCTGCTTGAGCTTTTCTTGTTCAACCGCACGGATGGCTGCCTCGTCACGTTCACTCAGTTTATAAGCATCTTTCGGGATAACTTTTGGCTCGAGTGCGCGCACCGCCTGAAGCACAGCTCCCCACGACAAAAATCCTCCTACACCAGTTTGGCGCATCTTATTGAGCAGGCTCCGGATTTCCAGGGATACAGCGGCTCCCTCCTGGGTCGATGCACTGATAATTTTTGCCAACGTCAAAATTTCCTGCTGGGCCGGCCGCGAAGTATCGGGACCAGTCACCGCCGGGTTGGCCAGCAGTGGACTGCCATCGTTACAAATGAATATGTTGCTGGCATCGATCTCGCGGTAAGGAAACTTATTTTGTTTAAGATAAGACAGTGCCTCGGCTACAATGTGCATTACCTTCAAGCTGGTCTGGTCATCCAGGGCACCTCCCTCAGCAGTGATATCAGCCAGCGTCCGTCCTTCTACCAGCTCTCTTGCATAAAAATAGACCCCGTTCGATTGTCCGGCTTCGTAAACCGAAACGATCGCCGGATGCTGGACATTGGCCTTGGCACTGGCATCAGAGATGAACTGCTGCACAGTCTCTGAGTCCAGGTGCAAATCATTGCGTAAAACCTTCACTGCGACCATACGGTCAACCGATTGCTGACGCGCCGTATAAACCTCGCCCCACTCGCCATCACCGACTTTGCTGACTATTTCAAAGTCACCGACAATCTTTCCGATTAAACCCTGATCTTCATCAGCTGTTTCAACTCCATGGCTTTCATCGCGGCGTCGAACACCTTCCATTATGACCGATTCCCAGCCCGCTGTTATCGTTTGCTGATCGGCCGATATTCCCTCATCCAGGTGGAACTCCCCAAAGTCCCAGTCAATGATCCGGTATACCGCCTCCTCACCAACCAGATTACCGCAAGCAGCATGGACAATATTGCCATCGTGCAAAAAAAGCACCCCCTTATCCACGCCTTTGGACAACCGCAACCTGCCGCTACGGCGGCTCAAACAACACATCTGAATAATATCCACGAGCTGAAATTGGTCCAACTTCCCGGTAAACCCCTGCTTTTGCATCAGGTGGGACAGGTTGGCTGTGGTGCGTGCTGGATCCTGTTCGGTAGCAGCTTCTTTAGCACCACTTTGTTTCTCTGCCTTGATCCCGTCGCGCATGCTGCGAAAAGCCATCAGGTTGTTTTCAACCGTTGCTATTGCCTCCGCCAGTTCCTCTGTGGATACCGGCTTGCCCAGAACCCTTGCCCCCTTGGTAACTTCCCCGTACTCGCTGAGATCATAGGCACTGACAAAGACCGACATCAAATCCGGATAGACTTCGAGCAGCGCTTGTCTAAGCTCAAAACCGTTAATTGGTTGCATAACCACGTCGGTTATCAGTAGATCAACACCCTCCAACCGGTTGACCAGCTCGATGGCTTCCTCGGAACTATTGGCGGCATGGATTTCATGACCGCCATTATTGGCTATCAATTCTATCATGCTGTCCAGCATGTCCCGGTCGTCGTCTACTACTAAAATTCTCATGTTAAAAGTGCTCAGCCTTCAACCTCCAGTGGGGGCGGAAACAAGGTCAACAAGCGCACCGGGTTGGCACGCACATCTTCCAAGTGGTTTTTGTAGTAGACTCTCACAATATAGCCAAGATAAACACGATCTTCTTCCAACGCACCTTCTGGCGATTGCGGTTGGTTGTAGCTGACTTCCAGCACTTCTATACCCTCATCAGCCCAGTCGGCCGGCATGGTCGTCCACTGTGAACTGACATCGGCATTGGTCTGCACCACCTCCTGGCCATCCAGCATATCATAGAAAAATACTTGAATAATAACGTCCCGAACGTCAATAGCTTCGCCGGCCCTGGCCTTTAAACCGATCCGTAGTTGATGGCTTTCGCGGTACCCCGGTTGCTCATTTTTCAGCTCGCGAACATCAATCAAGCCAAGTGTTGATCCTGGTTTGATAGCAGCGGCAGAACGGTCCGAGGGAAATCCCGACTCAGTTGTGCCTAACACACTGCCCAGTTTCAAGTCAGCCAGCTCCTTAAGGACACCGGACTCACTACCCAATCCGGCAACCTGCCGCCAGTACTTGGCAGATTGTTCCTGCAACCCCATTTGCTCCAGCGTCGCTGCCATTTCCGCCATGGCCAGACCACTCGTTTCATCCAGTGCCAGAGCTTCCTTTAATTTTACGATTGCCGCCTGCATATCTCCACGCGACTTCTTTTCCTGTGCCTGCCTAATTAAAGCTGAAACCCTGCCATCCGACCTATCGACTTTCGAACGGGTGACTTCCGCACGCGGCATTGGAGTCTGCTCTTCAGATACGCTTAACGGCAGTTCGATGCTGTCCCGCGCCTCAAGCTCCTGCTCTAACGAAACTCCCTGCTGATAGCCACCATCACTGAGTTCTATATGGACGCGGTCATATAAAGCATAGATCACCGCTGCCACTTGCATAATTGCAATCAGCGTCAAGAATACCAACGCTACAATGAACGTTCGACCGATCGGTTGCCTTGGCGTTAAAGGATGGCTGTCCATTTGAGAAACATAGAACTTAGAAGGTTCCTTCGTTTTCGTCAACCCGACGCTACTCGAATTAGTCACCCCTGCTGACAACGTTCACCACCGATTTGATTAAGACGTAGCAGAAGATAGCCCGCCCTTCTTGAACAAATTGTTCTTCAAAGTCAGTCCGAATGCCGCTGCAAAAATCATCCTCACCGGAGCGGCAATCCCAGTTGTCTGCCATTTCCAGCAATTCCGCAATACCTGCAGCATATCCCGGATGATCGGTCTTGATAATTAGTCGGCCGCCGACTGCAAGAGCTCGGTGCACAGCATTGAGAAACTCCGTGTTAATTAAGCGCCGATTGTGATGCTTGGATTTAGGCCAGGGATATGGGAAAAGGATATACATCTGGCGGACGCTGTTGGCAGGCAGTAAATATCGGACAGTATAGGCGCTTTCCAAACGCAAGACCCTCAGGTTAGTGAGTCCTGCCCGCACAGCCGCCCGGCAAATCCGTCGCACCCGACCAAATAACCGTTCAATACCAAGGAAGTTCAACTCCGGAAAACGTTGGGCCTGTTGCAGCAAAAACCCGCCATCGCCGCACCCAACATCGACCTGCAACTCAGCCTGGCGCCGAAAGATAGAGTCAACATCCAAGCGCTCGTAATAATTATCCGGTAAGACCTGAATCGTGTCAGGATGAGCAGTCAATTTTACTCTTCCGCACTTTTGATAGTGTATGTGGCGTCCTCGTCAATCGAGCGGACAATGACCTGGGTTGGCCGAATTTCAAACACGCGGTAACGCCTGTTCTCATCACCGGGCAATTGAAATTCATCGTTCTTGCGCACCTGCAGTGGCTCGCCTTGGCCGACCACCTGAAGTGTTGCCAGTGCATCGCTACCACTGGTACGCTGGCCACGCACGAGCAATGTCCGTGTACCATTTGCGATAGATTCCAAAGTAACTTCAGAAACATCCGAGTTGCTCGCTTCCTTGCTTGAGATCGTCCTGCTTTTGATGTTAGCAACCCGGAAATCTCCAAGGCTATCACCCTCTACCACCGTTACCACATCGCCTTCATTAAGTCTGGCAATCTGTGCTGCATCTCCACTCACTGCTTCCAGCACGTAGGGGATTTCGCTGGCCGAGTAGTCGACCATCACCGCGCGGGTTACCAGCGCCGGGCGCGATGTGCGATCATGCGGGTCGGTATCATCGATAAATTCTTCGGCATTACTAAAACCATCCTGATCGGGATCCTGCTCCAGCATCTCAGGGTCATTGAGGTCAAGGTTATGTTTGGCAAACCACTGTTCCTGCTGGTCGCCACGCGCAGCAGGCTTGGCTGTCGTAGCAATATCTGCCCCGGCCGGCAGTGGTGTCGCATCAGGATCAATCCGCGGCAATGGCGGCTCAACAGCCGCAGTTTCAGTGCCGCCAGCCTGATCATCCGGGACTTGCTCTTCGGTGGTTGCAAGCGGCGTCGGTGCAGGCAACTCCTGCGAGTCAGAATCAGCGGCGCGACTGGCCTGCAACTGAGCCGCCTTATCCAGTATACCAGCCAGTACCTGGTGCCCGCGTTCCTTTGCCATATCGGCAGCAGTATCACCGACATTATTGGTTAGCGTAGCATCCGCTCCCTCTGCCAACAGCATTTCGACCGTTTCGAGACGACCTTTCTGGGCCGCCATCATCAACGGGGTTTCATTTTCTTCGGTCCGCGTGTCAATTTCAGCACCAGCTGCAATCATCACCCTGGCTACGTCCGCATGCCCCATCAGTGCCGCTACCAGCAGGGAACGCTCCATTTCCTGGCTGCCATTCTGAACCATTTCGGTCACTACCTGAGTATGCCCCTTGTAGACGGCCTGCATCAATGCCGTCCAGCCACTGTTATCCTTCTTCGCTGCATCAGCACCATACTTTAAGAGTATCCGAACCGCCTCAACCTGATTATAAAATGCGGCGGTCATGAGTGGGGTCCAGCCATCCTTGCTGCGGATATCAGCATCAGCACCGCTCTCAAGCAACAGCTCTAATGCATCAGCATGACCACGCTCAGCAGCTACCTGCAGCGCATTGTCATCTTGCGGCCCGCGCGCATCGATGTCCATCCCGGCCAGCAGAAAATTCTGTAGCATTTCAACATCGTTGATGCTTGCCGCCCGCACATAATCGCTCGGTGTCAGCTTATAATTCGCGGCTTTCAGTTCTTTCAGCGCCGATTCTTCTGGATTATCGCATGATGAAATTACTGCCACCATACCTACGCATGTTATCAACATGCCAACTCTTATGAAACGCATCCGAATACATTATACCAAAATTTTTGCAATGTGAATTGATTTCCCCGCTTTTCAAAGCATCACACCAATGGTAGCCTACTGAGATGAATAAATACTTCAGCGCTCCAGTAGCACTTGTTTTGGCGATTGCCGTCACTACCTGCAGATTATCTGCACAGCCGAATAATGAAGACACCACAGACGCCACCGAGGCTGCTGCTGATGCTGCAATCGCCGAGGCAGATGCAGCCATCAAAGCCGCTGAGGATTCCGCTGCAGACGCAGATGGCAACGACTCTTCTGCAAGCGATGCCGCCGCGCTCGAAGAGGCAGCATCAGCACTATTGAGCGGAGACCTGCCGGATTTACAGCCGGAAGATCTGCCGCAAGCCGACGAACTGGTGCCTGACGAAAGTTTGCTGATCGAAGCTCCCAGCTATATACCGAGCTACGAGGAAATTGTTCGCCAGAGCCAGGATATCGTGCAGGAATATTCTGAACCAGGCTTGGAGATGCGCCAGAATATCAGTATGCGCAAAGCCCGCACCAAGGCACTCAACGATGATGCTATTCAAGCTGCCCGCCAGTTTGCCCTCGAACAAAAGTTTTTTCCCGAACAACAGCAGGCATGGAAAGAATACTTCGACCTGCTATACACCCGTATGGCCAAGCTGGAGCCAGACATGAAAGACGTCATCGAAGCAGAAAAAATCGGCGAATTAACCCGTATTGGCCTGCCGCCAGCACCGGAAAAGGACGACGAAGAGCAATAATTTCGGTTACGCTGTTATCGCAGCAAATGTCCGAAGTTCCGCTAACTTCTACAAACTATGAAACTGCACTGGCAGATCCTGCTGGCTATTACGCTGGCCATACTCGTGGCTTTCGGCTTACGGGCAGCAGGCGGCGATAATGCTCCCGGTTGGGCACTCGGCTTCCTCGAGTTGTGCCGTCTGCTTGGTACCATCTTCTTGAATGCACTCAAGATGATCATCGTACCATTGATTGCCTCGTCAGTCATCAGTGGCATTGCCAGCCTGGGCGGAGTTAGTGGCTTCGGCAGGTTGGGACTCAAAACCTTGCTGTTCTATATAACATCCAGCACGCTCGCCATTCTGGTAGGCCTGAGCCTGGTCAATCTGCTGCAACCAGGGCTGGTCGATGGCCAGCCTAACCAAGTCATCCGCGAAGCGATCGATGCGGAAGCTCAACGGCAGGCCGCCGAGGGCGACGCCAAAATTGAAGCCGCTGCCGAAAAAGATCTTAAAACCATTGGCGATATCTTCGTCCGCATGTTTCCGCCCAACATTTTTGCTGCGGCCACCGATAACGGTCAGATGCTCGGGTTGATCGTGTTCTCGATAATTTTTGGCATTGCCATCACTCGCTTGCCGGATGAAAAAACCGGCCCTTTGCAAGGCACTGTCGAGGGACTTTTCGAGGTGATGATCCTGATCACTCGCGGAATCATGGTCTGTGCGCCGGTTGGTGTGTTTGCACTACTGGTTCCGATTCTTACCGAGGCTGGTTTCGATCTGATCCAGCGCATGGGGATTTATTTTGTCACTGTCATCCTGGCATTGTTGATCCATGCTTTTCTAGTCTTGCCTGTGATCCTTGCACTGGTTGGCCGCGTCAACCCATTGCTCCATTACAAAGCTATGGCGACTGCGTTATTGACGGCATTCTCGACCGCCTCCTCATCCGCCACACTGCCGGTTACCATGCGCTGTGTCCGCGAAAATGCCGGGGTCTCCCGCCGTACTTCCGGATTTGTGCTGCCGCTGGGTGCGACCGTCAATATGGACGGCACCGCCCTCTACGAATGCGTCGCTGTCATCTTCGTGGCTCAAGTCATGGGTATCGAACTGACCTTCGTTCAGCAATTTCTAATCGTCTTACTGGCGCTGCTGACCAGCATCGGCGTGGCCGGCGTGCCCTCGGCCAGCCTGGTCGCGATCCTGATCATCCTGCAAAACTCCGGCATCCCGGGTGCCACAGCTGCCGTCGGTGTCCTGCTCGCCGTTGACCGCTTGCTGGATATGACTCGCACTGCAGTCAATGTTTTCAGCGATTCCTGCGCAGCCGTCGTCATTGCCAAATCAGAAGGAGAATCCGTCCTCACCAGCAACCAGAGCTTGCCAAGCACCTCGTAATCCCAACACTATTAGTTAGATGACTGGGACTGAGCCCCATACAATGGCGCCTTCTGCTGAAGCGATTACCTCCGCCAGCAACTCCAATCTGGCTCTGGCATTTTTTTCCCTGCCCAAACAACGGCACCAGGACATAGTCACATTCTATGCTTTTTGCCGGCTGGCTGATGATGCCGCCGATCAACCCGGAGTGAGCATATCCCAGCGCCACCACCAAATCGATGAGTTTCGCAACTGGCTCGATCACCCCGACCACTACCCGGATACCTCGCTGGCCGTAGCACTGCACGATCTAATGACTCGCCGCCACATCGACCCCGCACACTGCCACGCAATCCTCGATGGCGTCGAACAGGATCTGACGCCGCAGCAGTTCGCGACTATCGATCAATTACTGGACTATTGCTACCTGGTAGCCGCAGAAGTCGGCCTGGTTAGTATCGAAATTTTCGGCTACAGCGACCCGCGCTGCCACGACTACGCCATCCAACTCGGCTATGCCCTGCAACTCACCAATATTATCCGCGACGTCGGTGAAGACCTCGCCAACGATGGCCGCGTCTACCTGCCACTCGCTGATGTGGAAAAATTCGATCTCAGCCCGCAGCAACTTGCCAACGCCGAAGGCAGCGACAACTTCCAGGCTTTGATGAGCCTCCAAACCGAGCGTGCCCGACAGCATTATAAAAATGCTGTTGCCGCACTGCCCGGCGCCGACCGCCGCCACATGGTGCCCGCCGAAATCATGCGTAAAGTCTACACCGACCTGCTCCAACAAATCGAACGCGATGGCTACCAGGTTATCTCCCGCCGCAACCGCTTGTCCAAACTCCACAAACTCACCTGCATCATCCGCGGCTACTGCTGGCCGGGTAAAGGGTAAGCAGAGCCAACTTGATTAACGCAAGGTCGCTAGCCCGGATCAATCACAAACTTCGTAGCGAGACGCAGCGTGAGGTGCTTGGATACAAGGCGGGCGATGGATTTCGCTGTGAGCTGTATGAGTACATGCTGTAAATAGCGAAATCCAAGCCCAACACAGTAGACAAGCGCCTCGCGCTGGTCGCAGTCCCGACTACATCGGGGTCTGCGCCTCACTACGATAGATGGCTTGTGATTGATCCGGGTTAGGTAGGCGTTGGGGTTGAGTGCGGCGGGTCTTGATCGCTCCCGGTGCCGACTCAGGGGCAACGGGAGCTGCGGCTTTTTTTGCCGCTTGCTCATCGAGTTCCAGCAGCGTGAGCTAGTTGGCATCCAGCTGCTCGCTGGACTTGCCGAAGATCTTGCGCACCAGCAAATCAATCTTCTCGCGCAGCAGCTTGTTCTCCAGTCTAAGCGCCACCACTTCCTGCTCCAGGCGGGACTCTTGTGGCGTCGCTTGCATGGGTCTTATGCTATGCAAGTTTTCACCTTTTATGTCCAGCTTTTTTACTCAATCGCGCTCATACCAAGGCAAAAACTTCGCCCCTTTCATCTCCACCCCGTCGCTAAGCAACGCGAAGGCCTCTGCACGCAACCTCAACTTCACCCGCTTGTCGTCACCCGGCTGCGGCCAGCTGAAGCGGCCTTGTTCCAGCCGCTTGCTTAACACCCACAACCCGCTGCCATCCCAGTAGAGCACTTTCAAGCGCGTGCGTCGGCGGTTGGTAAATAAAAACAACGCGCCACTGCGCACCGGCTCCTCCAGCCGCTCTTCCACCAGTGCCTCCAGCCCGTTAAAACCCTTGCGCATATCGCAGGGCTCCAGTGCCACCCACACCTTCAGGTTCCCGCTAAAGCTCAGCATCGTTCCAGCGCCTTGATGAGTTCCACCGCCAGCGCTACCTGCCCGCGCTCCGCAACCCGCAGCTTCACCCCGCTACGTGTCTCCAGCTCAACCACTACTGCCTGCTCCACTCCCCCAGGCTCAATCACTGCCTCCACCAGGGCCAGCGGCTCCTTCACCTCCGCCCCCGCTTGCCTGGCACACGCACCTCGCTCGCGCCGCCGCTTCTGTCTCCAGCTTGCAAAGGTCGTATACTTCACCCCGATATGCCCCGCAAATGCCTGCCCGCTCATCCCGCTGCGCTCAAACTCGTCCAAAATTTGCTCGCGCTTCTCTACTG
>CAZHRP010000020.1:16837-19584 GCA_964535055.1 uncultured Chthoniobacteraceae bacterium | reverse complement strand
GCCTTGTTGGCAACGCTGTTGCTGACGATTGCTGCGGTTGGTTTTTTGCTGCGGCACCAATGGCTGGGGATATCGATGCTGGCGTTGCCTGCCACTTATGGAATGTTTGCCTTCTGGCAGTTTTTCTCACCGCAGGTGATGTCGACTGCGGAGCCGCTGCCGGCGGGGCTAGCGATGGGGTATTTGGTTTGCTATTGGGTGGTTTTTTCACTGGCGCTGATCCGGTCGGGTGGCGACAAGGCGAGTGCCGGTGTGATGGCGGTTTGGGCGGCCTTGAATAATGCTGCATTTTTCACGGTTGGCAGCTATTTGGTATGGATCTGGAACCAGGACTGGTTTGGCACTTGGGCACTGGTTGTGGGGGCCAGTTGGCTGGTATTTGCACTGGTGCTCGGGCGCGCCGGTAAGCGCTTGCGGCCGACAGCGCAGATTTTTTTGTTTGAAGCAGTTGCGGTTGTGACGATCGGTGTGGTGAGCGTGGTCGAGGGCGACAGCTTGCAAGTCATCCTTGGCTTTGAAGCAGCGGTGCTGGCGCTGGCTGGCCGCTATCATTGGCGCAACTGGTATCTGACGTTGGCCGGCCTGGTTGCGACGCTGACTGTCGGCTATGCCATGGTGGCAGCCAGTAGCGAAGAATCTGTTTTAGTCGCCGGGGTTGCCACGGCACTGGCGCTGGCGGCTGCGGGCTGGCTGGCACGGCCTGCGAAGGCGAGTGGTCAAAGCTCTGGATTTGCTTACTGGCTGGCAATCATGAGCACGATAAGCCTGAGTGCAACGATCATAGGATCGACTGCAGCCCAGTATGCGGCGCTCTGGCTGCTGGGCGTGACGGTAGTCGTTACAGGCTGCTTGCGCTGGACCTGGTTTATCGAGTTGGTGCATGCGGTACTGGTAACCATGGTGCTGGCCTATATAATGTTGGCCCAAGCATTGCTAACCGGTGCTGCGGAGCCTCTTGTGGTGGCGGGCATGCTGGTGCTGAGTCTGGTACTTGGTCAGCTCTGGCTGCGGCTTGATGAGCTTTCCTGCCGGCAGATCGAGAGTCAACTGCTGCAGTTGGTGCTGGCTGTGGTTGAATGCTGGCTGGTGATCGTGCTGGTCAATGAATTGGTGCCTCATGATTTCCAACAGCTGGCACTGGCAGCGGCGGCATTGCTGCTCTTGGGCAAAGGACGGTGGGCTGGTTCTGCCTGGTCGGCAGCCGGAGCCCAATTACTGGTTGGTGTGGTGGTAGTTATCTGCAGCTGGCGAGCTATCACTGGAACAGGAATCTGGTGGAGCGAGATCGCCGGATTGCTGGCTCTGGCTGGTAGTTTACTGGGGTTTGCAACCCTTTGGGGCAAGCGGCCGTTTTATTCACAATTTGATCAATCTGTCTGGCAGTCAGTGAGACGCCTGGTGCGGATTTTATATCCCACGTTCGCGGTAATTGTGGCCACTGCCTGGATCTTTGCTTATGTGCCGCAATCACAGCAGGTCTGGATGCTGGTCGCTGGGGCATTGATCCTGCTGATCCAAGCGCTGTTGCGAGAAAAATACTGGGGGTTATGGGTGGGGCTGCCACTGGTGGCGGTGGCTGCCATTCAATTTCTGGTCAACCGTAGGGATGGAGGTCATGTTGTCGGCGATGCCCTTGCGTTGATATTGCTATTCTTGATGCAACGCCTGGTCAGCGGGTGGAGTGTTTCGTCGCTGCCGGGACGAAAAGTATTGGCACCTGTTTATGGTGTGGCCTTCGGCCTGGGGCTATGGATATTAGTACACGTGGAAACGGCCGCTTTGGCGAGCGGCTTGTATGTTACGATTTCCTGGTCAGTTGTTGGTGGAGCATTGCTGGCGCTCGGACTTTTTGTACGGGATCGGATTTTTCGGGTACTTGGCCTGGCGATTATAGCGGTGGCGGGGTGCCGGTTATTGTTTGTTGATTTGTGGGCGCTGGGTTCGCTGGCCAGGATTTTGAGTTTTCTGGTGCTGGGGGTATTGCTGGTGGGTGCGGGATATCTTTACAACCGCTTCCCGGCTACGGTCAAAAAAGTCATCGAGTAGATTGCGGCTGTGGCAGCATGTGGGAAAAAAGCATGCTGGACAGCCGAAGGCATGCGGTAAAAGAATATGGCAGGTGAAGATGACTACTATTAATGCGGCAGCCGGTGGATAATTTGCCCGAGTCCGGCGGGCTTAGAATAGGGTTGTTTGGCGGATCATTTGATCCGGTCCATACCGGCCACATGATTCTGGCGATGGATGCAATCGAGCAACTGCAACTCGATTGCTTACACATGATCCCAGCCGCTACCAACCCATTCAAACAGGATTTGCAGCTGGCTGCCGACCACCATCGTCTGGCGATGCTGAAGGCGGCTGCTCAAGGCATCGATAAATTGCTGGTAGATGACCGGGAATTGCGGCGCGGGGGGGTCTCCTACGCAATCGATACGGTACTCGAGTTGCGAGCCGAGTACCCTGATGGAGAATTGTTTTTTTTGATCGGCAATGACAATGCCAGGTCAGTAGAACAATGGTACCGCTATGAGGAATTGAATCAGCTGGTAAGCTGGATCCGCTTTCCCAGAGGTTCTGCTAGCAGTTCCGAGCCGCAGCTTCAATTGCCTGTTGCGGGAAGGTTGATCGACATTTCCTCGACCGAAATCAGGCAGAAAATACAAACTGGCGCGGCATTAAATTTTCTCGTTCCGGATCGTGTTCGTACCTATATTATGGAAAACCGACTGTACCAACAACTGGAG
>CAZHRP010000020.1:0-16827 GCA_964535055.1 uncultured Chthoniobacteraceae bacterium | reverse complement strand
AACCTTGGGGGAATCGACGATCGAAGCTGAAGAAATAGCCAGGCAGTGTGGTATTGCAGCTGCAGACAAGAAAGCCGAGGACATTGTCATTATCGACTTGCGCGGTATTTCGAGCTATACAGATTTTTTTGTCTTATGCTCGGCCAACTCGGAGCCGCAGTTGAAAGCGGTTGCTAATTCTATCCAGGATTCACTGCGTGACGACCATGGTTTGAAGCCGAAAGCAATTGATGGTTTTCCGGTGAGCCAGTGGATAGTAGTTGATTATGGTGATGTCATCGTACACCTGTTTCATCATGAATTGAGAGAGCGCTACGCTCTGGAAGACTTATGGAACGATGCCCCGCAAATCAAAATTGAAGGGGACGCGTAATGGATACGCTGGAAATTATCTGTCCGTACTGTGGCGAGGAATTTTCATTCCAGCCCGGGGTAACTGACGGCAGGGTCGACCTGATAGAGGATTGTATGATTTGTTGTCAACCGGTGCATGTGGAAGTGAGTATCAGGGCAGGTTACTGCGAAGAGCTGGTGGTCAACAGGGGGTAATTAACGGATTAAATATGCATAGTGTATCAGTTAAAGCATTGGAAACTTTGCTGGCCGATGAGGATGAAATATCGCGTGATCTGGTGTGCCAGCAATTGCTTGAAACCGGTGATCCTGCGTTGCCGGAATTAAGGCTGTTGCTGGAAAGCAGTAATGAAAAGGTAGTGCGTCAGGCTCGTGCCATTATTTCAAAAATCGAACGACGTTCCAGCCAGGCGGAATTTACTAAGCTATGTACGCGAATCGAAGAATACGAGCTGGAAGATTGCATTTGGGCATTAGCGCGGGTCTTCGAGCCGGCTGCGGATATTCACAAATACCAATTGCGTCTGGACGAGTGGGCGGCTGATGTAGTCAAGGCGTTGTCTGTGACCGACAGTGCGACCGGACGAGTCAATGCCATTTCGGGATGCTTGGCTGATCAACATGGGTTTACCGGCAATGTTGGTGATTATTATGCACCATCGAACTCGCTACTCACCTCGGTCATTGATTCGCGACATAGCAATCCAATCAGCCTGTGTGTGCTGTACATGCTGGTTGGCAAGCGGGCCGCGATGCGGATCGAAGGGGTGAACACTCCCGGGCATTTTTTGGCCCGGCATGATGGAGTATTCTTCGACCCTTTCAACAAAGGGCGGATCTTGCCAACCGGTGAGATTCATTCGGTAATGGAAGAAGTGCAGCCAGAGCAGACGGCTTCGCTGCTGGCGGCTGCGACACCGGCGGTGATCATGCGGCGGATGCTGGGCAACCTGGAGCAGATCTTCCGCCTTACCGGCGATGCAATACTCGGTGATATGTTAGCCGGGTGGATATTGTCGCTGGAGCACAAATAGCAGTAATGAGAGTTGAGCTAATCAACACCGGCACGGAAATCTTGCTTGGTGTAGTCCAAAATTCCCACCTTGCGTATCTGGCTGAGGCGATCTTTCCGCTGGGCTTGACGATTGCGCGGCAGACTACGGTGCCTGATGGTGACGATATTCAATTAGCCTTGAGAGAATCTGCTTTGCGCAGCGATATTATCTTCATTACCGGGGGACTGGGTCCAACTGATGATGACTGTACCCGGACTGCAGCAGCGAGTGTCATGGCCAGTGAGTTGCAACTGGATGAGGAACTGCTGGCCGACTTACGGGAAAGGTTTGCGCGGCGCGGTTTGCCGATAAACGACCACATTGCGCGACAAGCCATGGTGCCGGTTGGTGCAGAAGTACTGCCCAATCCGCATGGCACTGCTCCCGGTTTGTTTTTTCCACCGCAGCCTGACAGACCGGCGTTGTTTTTGTTGCCCGGACCACCGCGTGAGCTGCGCCCGATGGTCACTGAGCATGTGCTGCCAAAATTAGCTGCAATCGTGCCCGACCATGAATTATCCTGTACAACGGTAAAATTGACCGGCATCGGTGAGTCGCAAGTTGAAGAGCAGATTGGTGAAACAGCAGCTCTGTTGGATAACCTGGAAATCGGGTATTGTGCGCGTCAGGGTGAGGTCGATGTCAGGCTGATCGGTGAGAGTCAAGTGGTCGCCGAGGTGGTGGAATTGCTGCGGCAGAAGATGGCTGAATTTATTTTTTCAGAGGACGGTCGCTCACTCGAAGAGGTTGTGGTGCACCGTATGCAGGAGTCCGGGCAGATGCTGGCAATTGCAGAGTCATGCACTGGTGGCTTCCTCAGTCATCGGATTACCAATGTACCTGGGGCATCGAAAGTATTGGCGGGTGCTATCACGCCTTACGCCAATGAAATCAAATGTGACCTGTTGGGAGTAGAGCCTGCTACTATCGATGAATTCGGGGCGGTCAGTTTGCAAGTGGCGATGGCGATGGCGGCAGCAGCCAGGCTGCGTTTTGGTTGCGATTATGCACTTGCCACGACTGGAATTGCCGGGCCGACCGGGGGCACGGATAGCAAGCCGGTCGGTACTTTATTTATCGGCCTGGCTGACCAGCAGGAGGCTATTTCTGTGCAGCGGTATTTCCGAACCGACAGGCAATCGTTCAAGCAGATGGCCAGCCAGTCGGCCCTGGATCTGTTGCGTCGTAAATTGGCCGGATTACCGCTACCGCATTAGCGCTAACATCGTTCGAACCGCTTCAGCCAGACCGAGGGTAACTGCCCGCGAGATAATGGAATGCCCGATATTCAGTTCGTTGAGGTGCGGGATGCTGCGGATTTCAGAAATGTTATCATAATTGATGCCATGGCCGGCATTGACCTGAAGTCCCAGTGAGTTGGCCAATTCGGCTCCGGCAGTCAGGCGTTCCAACTCGTCGGCACGCGCTGGTCCCTCGGCATTGGCAAAGCTGCCGGTGTGCAGTTCAATAGCGGCTGCAGCCAGTTCGGCGGCAGTATCGATTTGTTGCTGCTCGGGATCAATAAACAGGCTGACCTTGATTCCAGCGTCCTGTAATTGTGCGATTGTTGCCTGTAAAGCTTGCCGGTTGGCAACTACGTCGAGGCCACCTTCGGTTGTGATTTCCGCCCTGTTTTCCGGTACCAGGCAGACGTCATCCGGTTTGGTGCGCAGGGCAATTCTGAGAATTTCTGAGGTGTTACCCATTTCGAGATTGAGGCGGGTAGTGATTTTTTCCCGCAACAGCTGGATATCCCGGTCCTGGATGTGGCGGCGATCCTCGCGCAGGTGGGCGGTAATACTATGAGCGCCAGCCTGCTCGCAAATCAGTGCTGCTGACAGAGGATCCGGTTCGGCCAATTGTGATTGAGGCTCCTGCGCGTAGCGGGCCTGCCGGAGGGTCGCTACATGGTCGATATTAACACCTAAATGAAGCATTAACAGGATCTTACGCTAGTGCTTGAAGTGGCGGATGCCAGTGAAGATCATGGCAATATTGTGCTTGTCTGCAGCCTCGATGACTTCTTTATCGCGCTTCGAGCCACCAGGTTGAATGACCGCGGTGGCACCGGCTTCAGCGGCAGCTATCAGGCCGTCAGCAAAGGGAAAGAATGCGTCACTGGCCACTACGCTGCCCTGCAGGTCGAGGCTGGCATCGTGGGCCTTCCAAATAGCTATTTTAGAGCTGTCGACACGCGACATTTGACCTGCTCCGATCCCCAGCGAGCGGTCGGAACTACAGTAAACGATGGCATTGGACTTAACATGCTTAACGATATTCCAGCCAAATACCATGGCTTGCATTTCTGTTTTGGTTGGCGGTCTGGCAGTGACTACTTTGTCCTCGAGTGTGTCGAGGGTAGCACGATCTTTTTCCTGTGCCAGTACACCTCCGCGCACCGAGCGGATATCGCGGTGGGCAGCTTCTTCATCCGGTAGCGGCAACTGGCGCATCAAGCGCAAATTTTTCTTTTTCTGGAGTAAGGCGCGGGCATCTGCCTCGAATTCGGGAGCGATGATAACTTCGCTAAAGATTTCACTGATCGATTTGGCGAGATCTATGGTCAGTGGTCGATTGGTGATGATGATACCACCAAATGGTGATTGCTTATCAGTAGCAAATGCCTTTTCCCAGGCTTCTTTGAGATCCGGGTCGCTGCCTACCCCGCACGGGTTGGTATGCTTGAGGATGGCTACGGTCGGCTCTGCGAATTCATCGATCAGGTCGGCGGCGGCTGTGATATCTATGATATTATTGAATGACAATTCTTTGCCGTGAAGTTTTTCGAAGCATTCTGAGAAATTGCCATAGAGTGATGCTTCCTGGTGGGGGTTTTCACCGTAGCGCAGGCCCATTTCGAGTGGCAGGGATATTGCCAGCGAGTCACCGGTTTTCTGGCTGGCGTCGAGGTAGGTGGCAATCGTGCTGTCGTAGCTGGAAGTGGTCACAAAGACTTTGATGGCCAGACGTTCGCGCAGCTTTAAGCTGGTGCCACCATCATTATTTTCGATATCGTCGATGACATGCTGGTAGTCATCGGGGTCGGTGACAACGGTAACCGAGCGGTAGTTTTTGGCCGCGCTGCGCAGCATGGATGGTCCGCCGATATCAATTTGATCGATGGCCTCATCGAGAGTGGTCTCCGGGGTGGCGATGGTTTCTTCAAACGGGTAGAGGTTGACCACCACGAGGTCGATCGGTTTGATAGCATGCTCAGCTACCTGCCTCGCATGAGCTTCATTATCGCGCAGGTATAGCAGGCCTCCGTGTACTTTCGGGTGGAGGGTCTTGACCCTGCCATCCAGCATTTCCGGAAATCCTGTAAACTCGGAGATTTCCAGGTTAGGGATGCCCTCATCCTGCATCAACTTGGCGGTGCCTCCAGTAGAAATAATTTCTATCCCCAGATCTACCAGCTTACGGGCAAAGTCTGCCAGTCCGGTCTTATCGGATACGGATATCAAAGCTCGCTCAATTTTCATGGTCATATGCTAGATGAGTATGGCTCAGGCATCAACGATTTACGCAGCCGATATTGGTGAGCAGCACTCGCTGCTTTACATCAGCAGTCCAGCTTACTATTGGTAGCTGACGCTTAAGTTAGTTTAATGGGTCGCAATGAACGCTTAGTTATCATGAACCTTAACAATCATGTCCACTCCGTCTTAACCAGGCCGGCCAGCATACTGGTGGTAGTGTTGCTTATAGTGTTGCTGGTTGTCTCGGTGCAGGCAACGCGCAAAAGTAAGAAACCGAATTGGGAGCGATTGACGGCATGCATGGTTGAGGAAACAAGGGCACCATTGAGGGACTACAAGCGCTTTGGGTTAGTGGTCGGGGGCTGGCTGCGCAGTGGTTGTCTGGTCTTGCTGCTGGCCAGCGTGCCATGGTGGCTCAGGCGGGCGAGCTATACTAAGTGCGGCTCAAAAGATAAGTCAGCTGATTGGCAGTTAAATTTGCGCTGGTTTTGGGTTCTGACAATCGTGGTAATACTATTTGCTGGGTGGGTGCGTTATCCGCGGCTGTCGCTTGGCTTGTACAGTGATGAAATTTACACCTTGAGAAATTTTGTACACGGTCAGTACAAAGCGGACTCGCTGCTGGCAGAGAAGTCCTTTCACCCGGTCGACTGGGACACCACCTGGTGGAACTACAAGCGGTCGAATAACCATGTATTGTTTAGCGTAGTAAGTAAGCAAGCGGGGGAGTTATGGCGGATGGTGAGTGGTGCTGATGAAGCTGCCTTTTCGCCAGCGGTCATGCGTTTGCCGTCATTGCTGGCAGCCCTGCTATCGCTGGCTGTGCTTATACTATTACTAGCCAGGGCCGGGCTACCGCGTGCGGGATTATTGGCGGCAGCCCTATTGGCGATTCACCCGTGGCATGTATTTCACAGCGTAACGGTGCGTGGATATGCCTTTGTAATGTTGTTTTCATTCCTGGCTGTTTGGGCATTATTTGAGATTTTGAGCAGGGGGAGAGGCTGGTTATGGGTGGTATTCACAGTCTCGGTGACTTTATTGATAGCAACATACCCCGCGCACCTTTATCTGAGCGCGTTGCTGGCTGGGGTTGCGGGTATAATATTTGTGTGTCGTCGTGATTGGCTGGGAGTGGTCAGGCTGTTGGCGGCCGGTCTGGCTTCACTGGCGCTGCTGGCACCATTATTGATTGCGTGGTACCCGCAACTGAATGTCTATCTGGCACGGCATTCACCGAAAGGCTGTGCAGTGAACTGGCAGTGGCTACTCGATCAGGTATCATTGCAATTTACCGGCATGACCTGGTTCCCGTGGGCTGAGCAGCATCCTCTGGCAATTAGTACCTCAGCCAGGCTCGAGGAGAACTGGATCCTCGGGTTACTGGTCTTAACTTTGCTGCCTGCACTAACGCTGGCGGGTATTTATTTGCTCTGGTCAAAGCGGCGTTCGTTATTGCTGTTACTGGGGATGTTTCCGCTAGCCGGACTAATTGTGGTAATTCAAGCACAGCTCAACGATGATTACCTGTTCCTGTGGTATTTGGCTTACATCATGCCGGCACTCTTTTGTTGTATCGGAGTTGCGCTGGGCCAGTTTCAGGTGGAGTGGCTTGGTAAAGTAGCACCGAGGTTTGGAATGCCTGCTTTTGCAGCAGTAGTGATTATCTGTTTCAGTTGTTGGATATATCCGCAGTTACGTACACGGTTAGAGGTTGCCAAGGAACCGACCAAAGAAATTGCGCAGTCACTGGCCGAGTGGAAACAACACACACCCTCTGCGATTGCCGCTTTAGTATGGCACTCGGCCGACATCTACGATCCTTCACTGATAACTGTCGGTAAGGATCAAGAAGTGTCCCAGTTGCTGCAATATTGTCAGGCGAATAAACTGCCGTTGCGGATAGCAGTCAATTACCGCCCGGTTCACGAGCAGCGCCGTGATCAAGTTTATCAGAGCATCCTTTCCAGCGATGATTTTCGGCTAGTCGACAGGTATTTCGGACTGGAGTCGGCCAATTCTGACTATTGGATTTACGAATATAATCCATGACTTGTGGGGAGGGCAGAATAATAGCTTGGATGCCGGGAGCTTAGCGCGTTAAGTCGTTAATTGTGGGTCGCAAAGAATACCTCTTGGCATTTAGCATAGGCGATGTTTGAGGCAACTACTGGCAAAGCATGAGCAATATCAAGCAAGCAGGAAATAGTGTGGCATGGCAACGCTGGTTGTTGATTGGAATTGTGTTGTTGCTGGTATTTTCGGTGCGTGGCTGGGTGGTCAGTAGCTTTGGTAGCCAGATGCCTTACTGGGACCAGTGGGGTGGCGAGTCCGGCTTACTGGTCAAGGCTGCCGCTGGAGAGCTTGGTTTTAATGATTTATTTGCACCCCACAACGAGCACCGTCTGGTGATCTCGCGGTTAGTCTGGCTGGCAGTTTTTTTCCTTAATGACGGACAATGGAATAACCTTGCTAACCTGTATGTCCTGGCTGGCCTTGCCGGTATCACAGCGGCCTTGCTGGCTGGCCTTTATCTGCATTTGAGCGGCTGGCGCGATGCGTTGGTAGTGTTGATTGGGGTGGCTGCGGTTTATGGTTTACCGCTTGCCTGGTTAAATACGGTCTGGGGTTTTCAAGTACAGTTTCATGCGCAGGTACTGCTGGCTGTGTTATGTTTTTATGGGTTGGGATGTAGTCGCGAACTGTCAGTGAGTTGGTGGCTGGGTGTGCTGGCCGGGGTCGCTTGCCTGATGGTGGCCGGCTCGGGATTTTTTATTGCTCCCAGTTTGTTGCTAATCCATTTGCTGGATAGCTGGTGTCGGCCTGCTTCGGATCGACGATATATTACTTTGACTGCGAGTGTTGCGGTCGGGTTGTTATTATCCGGCATATTGTTGATGGTGGGCGGGCCGGAGAGCAACCGTTATGCGGCCGATTCAGCTGTGAGTTTTATATTAGCATTGATGAAGAACATGGCTTGGCCGTGGCATCAATTGCCATGGCTGGGGATTATCATGCAGTTGCCGTTAATCGTGTTGCTATTAAAGGTGGTGTGCAGGCGAGAGCAGAAACTTTCACCGGCTACGAAATTTGTGTTGTTGCTGGGCAGTTATTTGTTTGGTCAATTTTTGGCGATCTCGCTATCGCGTGGAGTAAACGGGATGGCGCCGCACGACCGTTACTTTGACCTGCATGCGGCTTGCCTGGTGGTCAACCTGTTGGCAATTTTTCAGCTGCAACTTAGGCGTCCTATCCTGACCGGGCACTGGCGTAGGATTCAATCAGGACTCATTGTGCTGTGGTTGACCCTGGCGGGCGCGGGTAGTTTGCAGCTGAGCCTGAAGCATTTCAACCATAGCCTGCCGGATTGGCGTGGTCATAGTGTAACACAAACCAGCAACCTGTCGGCATTTCTAGGCAGTGGCGATGAAGTATTTTTGCGAGATCAACCGCGCCTGGCGATACCTGTAGACGATTCACAATTGCTGATGAATATCCTCAATGACCGGCGTGTGCGGCGTATTTTGCCGCCGATCTTGCAGCAACCGTTAGCCTTGCATCCCGGTACTGGGAGCGGGGTATTCTCGCAACAATTGTTGCCCGAAGGAATAGCAGTGCCTGACTATGCCGAGGGTTTCCTGTCTTCTTATCATCATGAGGGCGGGCAGGGCGAGTATCGGAGCAGGATGTTAGAAACAGATTTTCCATTTTTACTTGGACGACTGGCGGGATTTCAACCGACCGGCAAATTGCAGCTGGCAACACTGCAAGCAGAAGAGGCGTCTGCCAAGCGGGTTCGGTTCAGCGAGTTGGATCTGAGCAGTAGCCAGCGCGACTGGCGCGAGTTTTCAATGCCTGTTCCCCGCGGTAGTTCTTATCAGTTGGTAGCCGGTGACCAGCGCGATGCTGGATGGTTTGCAATCGCCGGGCTAAAACCGGCCGGCAGCTTGACTGTAGCGATAGCCATGTGGGCATGGGTTTTTCGACCGTTGGCAATTTTCAGTATTGCATTTTTTTTAGCTTTGCTGGCCACAGTATCTCCGCGATTAAATGATGACTAAGAAGGCCAGTAAGGTGACAGAGGTGGTGTGCGCTGTGGGATTGCTGCTGCTGACAGCCGGGCCATTATTGTCGAGCCTAGCAGTTATCCAGAACATATCCGGGTTGCCGTTCCGGCAAGCCATCAAGATAGATGCGCGTAAGCTGGAAAAAATTTCGGTGAAGGGAATGGTTTTTGATGCTTTCAAGTACCGTTTGCCGGCTCATTTATCTGTGCCTGCAACTAAGACCCAGCTGGCAATGGTATTTGAAGATGGGCAGCCGTTGCCACGATTTGGCAAAAGTCGCAATGAATGTTTGAAGCGGGGAGAAGGTAGGTTTTTAGTAAAAAACAGGGCGGTAATATTCAGTGTGCCTGACGAGTCTGATGCACTCTTAAATGGCCGCAGATATAGCGTAGAAGTTCCTTATCGATTCAGGTTGCGCAACATACTTCTCTTTGCGGCTGGTGCGGTATTTGGTGCCACGATCCTGCTACTGACGGCTGCGGGGCGCGCTATTCTTAAACGGCTCTGGAGGAACCTGGTTGCCCTGCCACGTTTGAGCCGGTCATTTTTGGACAAGTATTTTTCGCCATACCTGGTGGTTTGGTTGGCGATTCCTTCGGTGGTGATGGTTTTCTGCTTTCCGCCATTCTGGAAAGATGGCGATGCATTGAACCAGGTACTGGCACCACCATCGGCAACAACTATACTTCACTTTTCCTGGTTCTACTCGATGCTTTCGAGGCTGCCGGGTTATGCTGTCGATTATATGCTCTCTGTGGTTGGGGTGGTAGCATTTCCCGGCTGGAAGTTCTGGGAGCCATTGCCGGAATTCAGCTTGCGACACGCTTATGCGCTGATACTGACCCAGCATGCGTTACTGTGGCTAGTTCTGGCACACCTGATCAGAAAGATTTCGACTGTGCCGCTGGTTCAATTGGCGGCGGTTGCAGTGTGCATTTTATGGGCGCCATTTTATGCTTTTGCACATTTGATGGGCACCGAAAGCGGGGCACTTTTATTCAGTCTGTGTCTGGTCATCGCAGCGTTGCGCTTACTCGATAGGGTATCTCCTGCAAACTTTTTGATTTATGGGGTGTGTCTGTTTGGTGCTACCGCATGCCGGCATATTTATGCTTTACTGGCGTTGGCGCTACCGCTGGCTCTGGTATTGCGTGAGTATCGCTGGGCCAGCTTCCGTTCAATGATGCCGGGGTTGTTGCGCGGTCTGAAACTGGCATGGTTGACCGGATTGGTGTCGCTTGCAGCTTTTGTCGGTAATAGTGCTGCCAAGTCCGGATTATGTATGGCGTACGGTTTAGAAATGCGATCGACGCTAGGTCGGGTTGCCGGTACCCGTGAGACTTTACTCGAACTGCCGCCAGAAGAAAAAGCCTACTGGGTGAATAAAATCAAATTGCGCCTGGATAACAATTGGAGTCGGCAGGCTTTAGATGCGTTGGCCCACCGTGGCCAGTACTGGGATGGTGCGAGTGCGCATTTGATGAAGCTGATGGTTGAGCAGACCGAACTGCGTGGCGATCAATTGGAGGCAGCCAGTGATCATGCGTTTCGTGAGGCTAGTGTGGCCATGCTGCTGACGATGCCGGAGCCATTATGGCGGGAGATAGTTGCGGACACTCGCAGGGTATTCTTTGACTTTGATGCGGTTGAGTTTGCAGTCTCACCACTATCGCGGCATCAAAAAGTAGAAGCATTATTAGACCAGATCGATGAGCATAATATCGAGACCCGTCTATGGGGTGCGTTCGGTGGCAAGCCAGCGATTGATTATGATCACATACTGCCCGACCCGTTGCCGGGCCGAGCGTTCATTCGAATGTTTGCAGGCTTGCAAGCATACCATTTACTGGGGGTGGCTGTGATTCTGGTGGCTGCCGTGACCTGGTACCGGCGCTTAGTTCCTGAGCGAGCTATTTTTGCGCTGGCGCTATTATTGACGGCATCCGTTATGCTGCTGGTAACCAACTTGCTGATTTGCTTTTTTGACCGCTACGCGATGCCGATTTTTACCCTGTATCCGGTTGTGATTTTAATTCTGGTTGGTGAGCTAACGACATCCCGCAAGGGTACTTATGAAAAGACTTAAATACTTACCAGGATTGATTTGGCGGGGATTCAAGCAGTGGCCGCTTGAGCGCCGGATTGTAGTCATAGTCTGTCTGCTGGCCGGCTGCTGGTGCGCCGAGTTTTTGCTGGATACCACGGACAGCTGGCGAACGCGGCTTACAGAGCGGTTGGCTGAGGGAAAGAACCCGACTGCAAAGCACCATTTTCAGACCGGCATGTGGTATGGGACTTTAGTCAGCTGTATTGTTTTTTTTGGTGCAGCGCTGACTGCGAAGTGGTGGCTAGTGAGGCTTCCTGTAGGCTGGGCGAATAATTCGTTGGAACGTTTTGGCAGTCGATTTTGGATCATGGTCTTGCTGGCGATCGTCCTGGCAGGTTGCCTGCGTTGGCCGCGCATGAGCCAGAGTGTTTATGTCGACGAGGAGTATACACTACGCGCTAATGCGCATGGACAGTTTGCTGAAAATGCTGTCGGCAAGCCTGAATTTATTGCTGTCGAATGGGGGCATGAGTTGTGGGAAAATAAAATCGGTAACAACCACTTTTTGTACTCGGTCGTCGGCCGGGTAAGCTTGGATGTCTGGCGCTGGTTGGGTGGGCAGCCGCGGGCGGCCTTCGACGAGACTGCGTTTCGGCTGCCATCATTGCTGGGCGGCCTGGCTGCGATTGTGGTGATAGCACTGTTGGTTGGGCGGCTTGGGTTTCCTGATGCCGGTTGGATTGCTGCCTGGTTGCTGGCCTTGCACCCGTGGCATGTGCGATATTCGGCAGAAGGACGTGGTTATGCCCTGATGATTCTGTGCCTGCTCGGGGCATTATATTGTCTGGTGAATGCCTTGCAGCGTGGCAATTGGCATTGGTGGGTCAGTTTTGGCTGTTTGCAATTTCTGATGATGGGATTTTATGGTGGTTCGCTGTACGTTGCGGCAGCCATTAATTTGTCGGTATTTATTTACTTGCTGGTCCGAGGCTTGCGCGAGCGGCGGCAATTTCCGGTGCTGGTAGTGGCTGTTCGCTGGCTGGTTGCCAACGTGCTTACTGCGACCTTGCTATTGCAGACAATGTTTCCCTGGATGCTGGAGATCCGCCGTTATCTAGGCGAAAATCCACGGGCTTTCGGGGTTATGGATGCCGGTTGGTATGCGGAAGTATGGGCGTACCTGCTGACTGGAATGCAGTGGCTGAGTGACGCCCCTGCCAACCCGATTATCGTTACAGTCAGTGGGCAATTTGGTTCGATGGCATTGGTCATAATGATTGGGCTCAGCCTGCTGTCGCTGCTGGGGCTGATTCGGCTGATGATGGCGGGTGGAGTACAGTTTGTGGTAGTTGCCAGTTTTTTGTTCGCGGTGATTCTTGCACTCGGTCATAGCCTGATTGGCGGTCGCTACTTATTCACCTGGTACTTGCTGTTCTTTACCCCTGCGGCCGTAGTCGGTATGGCAGTGGCGGTGATCTGGTTATCAAACTGGTTCCCCGGACAACGTTCCATCATGCGGTTGATTGCGGGAGGTTTAGCCATTGTGCTATTTGCATTTTTTATCAGCGATCAGGCGGCAACGATCAGCCTGAACCCTAAAGAGGATTTTCGCCGGGTGGTGACATTCATGCGTGGCGAGGTAGATGTGGAGGGAGCGATCAAGCCTGAGGAACTTACGGCATTTTCATTCAGCGAGGGTGGCTTTTACGACCCTTGGGCATTTACCATCTGGGATGCCGGAGATGTCGAAGACCTGATGGCTAAAGCGGATGCCCAACAACGCGAACTGATTATCAGTTATGGCCACCGCCAGCTCAGTCTCGAGCGGCGTAGCGAAATCATGAAATTGCTGGATGATCCGCAACTCTTCCGCGAGACCGGTGTCTTTCCCGGGTTAGAGGAGAGACAGTTTACCCATTACGTCTTGCAGTATATCAGGAGGAAGTGACGAGTGGCTACTTTGAGTTGAGGACAACTTTGGCGGTGTTGCGGCCGCTGGCACCGAAGACACCACCGCCGGGATGAGTGCTGGATCCGGTCAGAAAGAGGCCATCGATAGGTGTTTTGTATTGCGCCATTTCCGGTAGTGGGCGGAAGGCGAACATTTGATCAAAGCCCATTTCGAGGTGCATCACATTGCCACGCAATAGACCGAAACGGCGTTCGATATCGAGCGGGGTTTGGATCAGGCGGTCAATCATCTTGCCGCGCATATTTGGCGCGCGCCTGCAGACGACGTCGTAGAGTTTATCAGCTTCCCGTTCACGGATGCTGTCCCAGTCTTCACCGTTGCGGAGTTCATAAGGGTGGTATTGGGCCCAGGTGAATAGAACGTGCTTGCCGGGTGGTGCCAGCGTCGGGTCGATCGAAGAAAACGTCATGCCTAAGACACATGGATGTTCCGGCGGTTGCCCCCGCAGGTAATCATGGTAGGCGGTATTTAAATAATTGAGGTCTGGAACCAGCAATTGCATGGCTGAGTGGCAGGTGGCTATCCCGCGGGAGTCAGTTTCAACTCCAGCGTATTGAGGCAGTTCCTCTACGGCATGACGGACGATCATCCCGAAGCCGTTGCCGACGCGAGTTTTGGCAACACGGCCGGCCAGCTTTTCCGGCACCAGGTCAGGATCGAGCAGATCGTTGAATAAGGTTTGGATATGGCAGGCCGAGACGACTTTGTCGGCAGAGTAGGAATTGCCTCCGGCATGAACTTCGAAGCTGCCGTTACGTGCAATTTGCTCGACTGGTGATTCAAGGATGATGGTGCCGCCGAGCTGTTCGAATTTTCTGGCCAGCGCTTTGGTCAGGGCACCGCTGCCGCCTTTAGCGCGCCAGGCACCGTGCTGATGGATCATTGCCTGCCAGCCGGCAAAGTCACCGCTGGCCATCTCATCCGGCGGTGGTCCGCTTTGCGCAGCCAGCCAGGTCATGGCCGCGCGGACATGTTCATTCTCGAAAGTCTGGTTGATTAAATTACCATAGCTCCCAAGCAGGTGCTGGACGGTTTCGACCGAACTCCAGAGCTTGCGGGATTTTTTATTAAACAGATTCCGGCGGAGCAATGTGCCGATCAGGTTACCGGTGCTGGGTGGTTTCAGGAAAACCTCGAAGACTCCCTCGTTCAGCTCGCCCCAACGGGCGACAAAGTCGCGGTAGGCACGGGCGTCGTGTTCACTGACCTCAGCTATACTGGCGCAGGTTTGTTCGACATCACGATGGAATGCGATCCCGCCGCCAGGTACCCTATCAACTGGTTGGAACGCCCATGGATCCAGCTCGATATACTCCAACCCGCAATCAGCTAACCCCAATTCCTCCATGATCGGGGTCATGCGGAACATGATGTGAACCGATGATCCGGTATCGAAGCGAAAGCCCGGGACGATCTCCTCGGTGCAGACGGCACCCCCGACGACTTCGCGGCGCTCGATTACCAGCACCTTGCGGCCGGCTTGCGCCAGATAGCAGGCGCAAACCAGTCCATTGTGCCCGGCACCGATAACAATCACATCATGGTTTTCTGTTAGCGGCATAGATTTGACATTATCTGATACGTTGCGGCGGACAAGCAGGGAGTCAGGAATCACTGAATTTGTAGTTTACCTGGTCGAGATCTGTGATTCTCTGGATAGCTAAGTTTGCTTCATGTCTCAGCGTATACATTTAAGTAAACTGAGACGTACGCCTGAATTACCAAGCCATTCCATGTACGATTATCCCAGTCGCCCGATTAATTTTTACCTGTGTGTCAAAATTGGCATGCCGGATAACAGCTCTGCGGATGATTTTGAAACATGTTGTCGCCTGAATCCATACCTTGCGACTGTTCCTCTACTCATTTAATCTGTAACTTATAATTTATGAAACGAATTTTATTAAACGCTTTACTATATCTATGCGCGGGCATCTTGGCTTTATCGGACCTGTCCGCAGACATGATCAGGGATGATGGCCCGGCCGAGCAGTGGGATCTTGCTTATCCTGTCGGGAGTGGTCGGCTGGGCGCGATGCCATGGGGGACCTATCCGGCTGAAAAGATATTGATCAACGAAGAGACGATCTGGGCCAATGCCGGTGAGATGAAGATTCGCGAAGATGCCTTTGAACATTTTGAGGAAATCCGGGAACTTGAAGCGCAGGGGAAATACTTCGAAGCTGACCGTTACTTTGAAAAGCATCTCCAGGACGGGCGGCGACCGAATAGCTATCAGCTAGTTGGCTGGCTGAATCTGACTTATGCTGATGAGTCGCCATTGGCCACAGTGGAACGTCGGCTTGACCTGAGCAGTGGCATCGCCAGCAATCGCTACGAGTTGGAGAATGGCACGATCATCACGCAACAGGTACTGGCCAGTCATCCTGACGACCTGGTGCTGGTGCATGTAAACGCGAGCCAACCAATCTCGTTGGAAGTTACTATTGATGGTGCCAAGGTCGAAGGCAATGATCTAGTGCTGCGCAACCAGGCCAGCGGTCCGCAGGGGACGAAATTTGTCAGCCGGATCCGCGCCCGGGCCGACGGGCAAGTCGAGCATGATGAAGACAGCCTTCGTGTACGTAACAGCAAGGAGGTAACCTTGCTGTTGGCAGTCGCTACTGATGTCGACCGGAAAGCACCCGGTAATGTCCTCCCGCAAGGCTGGCAGGACAAAGCAGCGGCAGATCTCGACGCTGTCGAGGGGCAGCAGGTCGACAAACTCACTGCACGCGCAGTCGCCGATCATGCCGAATATTATCAGCGAGTGGATATCGATTTTGGCACTACTACTCCTGACATTCTTGCCTTGCCGACTGGTGAACGTCTGGCGCGGATCAAGCAAGGTGCCCACGATGATCCGGATTTGATTGAAACTTACTTTCAGTTTGGCCGCTACCTGTTGATTGCCAGTTCCCGACCCGACAGTTTTCCAGCAAACCTGCAGGGAGTATGGAACCCGCATCTCAAGGCTCCCTGGGCTTCGGACTACCACTTAAATATTAATTTGCAGATGAACTACTGGTTGGCGGACACCACCAACCTTTCGGAAATGCATAAGGCTTTGTTTCACCTGATCCGCACCTTTCAGCCACGCGGTAGAGAAATGGCTGCGCGTATGGGTATGCGGGGCTGGTGTATGCCACACGCCACAGACCTTTGGGGCTACGCCAAACCGATGTCTACCAAAGCGCGTTGGGGTGGCTCAATGTTTGGCGGCCAGTGGCTGACCTTCCACCTGCTCGACTATTACCGTTTCAATGGCGCTAAGCAGATCCTCGAAGATCACTGGGATATCCTCACTGCCTCCACCGAATTTGTCGAATCCTGGTTGATCCCCGGGCCGGACGGTACTTTGATCTCACGCCCAGCACCGTCACCCGAAAATACTTTTCTCTACACGAATGAGGATGGAGAAAAAGTGCAAGGAGAACTTTCTGCGGGCTGTAGTTATGACCAGTTCATGATCTTGCAGGTCTTTGGAGAATATCTTGAAGCAGCCAATGCCCTGGGTAAAAGCGACGACCCTTACGTCAAAAAAATTAAAGGACTGATACCAGAAATTTACCGGCCACGGGTCGGCACTGACGGTCGACTGATGGAGTGGAGGTTGCCGTTCGAAGAAAAGGATCCAGGCCACCGGCATATCTCTCATGTTATCGGTGCTTATCCCGGCAACCAAATCAACCTAGATCAAGACCCCGCACTGCGCAGTGCAGTCCTGGCAACATTGGAGCATCGGCTCCGTCACGGTGGTGCCCATACCGGCTGGAGCCGCGCCTGGACAATTGGTGTGATGGCTCGCTTGAGCGATGCCGGGAAGGCCTATGAAAACCTGCATGCCATCCTC
>CAZHRP010000019.1:10915-20026 GCA_964535055.1 uncultured Chthoniobacteraceae bacterium | reverse complement strand
TAGACAAGCGCCTCACGCTGGTCGCAGTAGATGGCTTGTGATTGATTCGGGTTAGAGAATATCCTCAAAAATTGCTCCGCCTATAACTCGACTACCTTCATGCAAAGCACAGATTTGTCCGGGAGCCAGCGCACGCTGCGGTTGCTCAAACTCCACCAGCAATTGGCCGTCTGAATATGGTTCTACTCTCGCTCGCGCACGCATCGCGCGATATCGCGGACGAGCTTGCAAATTCATTACCTCCGTTATTGGTTCATTAATAAATGACAAGCTGCCAACTACACAGCGGGATGCGAACAAACCGGGAGCATTCTGCTCTTCCAGGGCAATTACCAGCTCATTGGATGCCGCTTTTTTTGCGACAACAACATAGGCCTTGTTTGTGACAGGTGAAGCAACTCCAATGCCGCGGCGCTGCCCAAGTGTGAATAGATGCAAGCCACTGTGCTCACCCAGCTGACGACCATCAGTATCAACGATCGATCCGGGCCGCGGCGAGATAAATGTATTCAAAAAGTCCGACATTTTCACATTGCCAATGAAGCAAATCCCCTGGCTGTCCTTACGCTTGGCTGTCGGTAACTCTAACTCGGCTGCTAATCTTCGGACATCCGGTTTTTTCAAATTTCCTAATGGAAAACGTGCTGCAGCCAACTGCTCCTGGGTCAGCAGCGCAAGGAAATAACTTTGGTCTTTATTGCCGTCTACACCTTCATGTAACTCCCAGCTAGCATCAGATCGCTGCCGCCGACACGCATAATGCCCAGTCGCTACCACATGAATCCCTGATTCTTTCGCCCAGTCCAGGAACACACCAAATTTCATCTCGCGATTACAAAATACATCTGGATTGGGAGTCAGTCCCGAGCGATAGCCCTCAAGCAAGTACTCGACGATTCGTTCACGGTACTCACGGGTCAAATTAACAACATGAAATGGCAGTTCTAACTGCTGAGCCACGGCCCTTGCGTACTCCACGTCCTCCCGCCACGGACAATCCCCGATGATCTGCTCCTCATTGATCCAATTTTTCATGTAGGCGCAGGAAACCTCAGCATCTGCTTGCTGACAAAAAACAGCTGCCAGACTGCTATCCACGCCACCTGACAACCCAACCAATATGCGCTGACCGGCATACTCACCAGGTTCCAGCCCAGGCAACGTGCCATCCTCTTCCTGCATGGCTAATCTTTTGGTTTCCACAGCGCCGCATCCAGTATCGACCACAAGTGAACAATCCAGCCAAGTAGTAACAGCCACAGCGCCGCTGCCAGCAAAAACATGATGATTGCTTTAATCAGCCTGCCCTGTACTAACTGCCCTAAGCCGGGGATAAAAAAACTAGCCAGCGCAGCGAGAACATTACCTGCAGATCCTTGTGCCATAATAATAATATGAACGTTGGTCAGAGAATCATCCCTGCTGCAACAGTTTCATTAGTCCCCTCATCAATCAGTACAAACGAACCGGTGGAGCGATTGCGGGAATAACTGTCGTACAGTAACGGCGTCGACACCCGCAGCGCGACCCTGCCAATCTGATTGAGCGTCAGCGAGTCCACATCCTCAATCTTATGCAGCGTATTGACATCAACCTGATAGCGTAAGGCATTGACGATCGCCTTAGCTTCACGGGTGGTGTGGCGGATCGTGTACTTGGACCTTGGGGTCAGTGTCTTGTTTTCCGAAAACCAGCAAATCATGGCCTCGATATCCTGGCCAACTTGCGGTTGGTTGTTCGGTTTTGCGATCATATCGCCACGCGAAATATCAATTTCATTTTCCAATGTTATAGTCACCGACTGCGGCGCAAATGCCTCCTCCAGCGGTCCATCCGGTCCACGAATTTCCTTGATTCGTGAGGAAAATCCGCTTGGCAGTACAATCACTTCATCGGCAGGCTTAAATACCCCGCCTGCTACCCGACCAGCATAGCCCCGAAAATCATGCCACTCGTCACTCATCGGCCGGATGACCCACTGCACGGGGAACCGCGAATCGACATGATTCTCATGGGTCCCTGCATAAACTGTTTCCAGGTGGTAAAGCATCGATGGGCCTTGGTACCACGGCATGTTGCTGCTGGTATCTACAACATTATCACCCTTCAATGCAGATATCGGGATAAACGTCACGTCCACCAGGTTACCCAGCCTTGACGCAAATCGTTCGAAGTCCTCTTTGATCTTAAGAAAGACCTCCTCGGACCAGTCGATCAGATCCATTTTATTGACCGCAACCACCACATGCTGAATCCGCAGCAGGTCCGCTATAAAACTATGCCGACAAGTTTGCTCGATCACCCCTTTGCGTGCATCAATCAGGATGATTGCCAGGTCGGCAGTTGAGGCACCGGTCACCATATTACGGGTGTATTGAATATGCCCCGGCGTATCGGCAATGATAAACTTGCGCCGCGGGGTGGCAAAGTACCGGTAAGCTACGTCGATCGTGATTCCCTGCTCACGCTCAGCTCGCAAACCGTCGGTTAACAGCGCCAGGTTGACATAATCATCCCCACGCTTGCGTGAAGATATTTCAACTGCTTCCAGCTGGTCTTCAAAGATTGATTTGGAATCAAATAGCAGACGTCCAATCAGAGTTGACTTTCCATCATCAACCGAACCTGCAGTAGTAAAGCGCAATAAATCCATAAATTGTACTCAGTTAAGAAAATAGTCCACAAACCGTTGTGACTAAAAATAACCCTCTTTTTTACGGTCTTCCATGGCGGTCTCGGAGCGCTTATCATCAGCTCGTGTGCCGCGTTCCGTCTGACGTGCTGCAGCAACTTCGGCTATCACATCATCAAGGCTGGCACAGTCACTCTCAACCGCGCCGGTACAGGTTGCATCTCCGATCGTCCGGAAGCGGACCCTTCTTTTAGAAACTGTTTCATCCACCGCTACTGTGACAAAATCAGTGACTGCCAGCAACGACCCGGCACGTTCAAAGACTTCCCGCTCATGGGCAAAATATAAACTTGGAAGTTCAATTTCCTCACGTTTAATGTACTGCCAGATATCCATTTCCGTCCAATTGGACAATGGAAAGATGCGAAAGTGCTCACCATGATGCTTGCGGCCATTGAAGAGATTCCATAATTCCGGTCGCTGGTTTTTAGGATCCCACTGCCCGAATTCATCACGGTGCGAAAAGAACCGCTCTTTGGCGCGCGCTTTCTCCTCGTCTCTACGACCACCACCAAGGGCCGCGTCAAAGTTATGTTCTTCGATTGTGTCCAATAGGGTCACTGTCTGGATTTTATTGCGTGAAGCGTTCGGTCCCTTCTCCTCAACCGCGCGGCCAGCATCAATACTCGCCTGCACGGAACCCACTATCAGGCGGGCGCCGACTTGCTCGACAAAAGAATCGCGATAAACTATGGTTTCCGAAAAATTGTGTCCGGTATCAATATGGACCAGCGGAAACGGTAAGCTGGCTGGAGCAAATGCCTTTTTGGCCAACCAGGCCATCACGATCGAATCCTTGCCGCCGGAAAATAACAGCGCCGGATGTTCGAACTGAGCAGCTGTTTCACGTAACACAAACATGGACTCAGATTCCAGTAGTTCCAGATGATCTAGATGATAGTCAGACATAAGTTTATTGAGTATATTCAGCGATCGATTTGATTACCGTCGCCAATTCAAGCGCGCAATCCTCTGCAGTCATGGCCTCGGTGTCCAGCACAACCTCAGCTTCTCCATCAGGCTCCTCGAAGCTGCTATCTTTGCCAGTGAATTGCTTTACTTCACCTGCATTCACTTTCTTGTACAACCCTTTAGGGTCGCGGGCACTACAGGTTTCAAAAGACGCTGCAACAAAAACTTCGTGAAAATCAGTACCCACTATATTGCGTGCCTGTGTCCGGAGTTCGCGCTTGGGAGTAATAGCAGATACCAGCACAACAACACCATTCTCCGCCAACAATCTGGCAACTTCTGCCAGTCGCCGGATATTTTCCCGCCGATCCTCGTCGGAAAAACCCAACCCGGCGTTCAAGCCCTTGCGCATATTGTCCCCGTCAAGGACTATGGTATAAATGCCGGTGATATCCAGCAGCCGCTCTGCTATTACGGCAATGGTAGACTTACCTGACCCGGATAAGCCGTACAACCAGAAGACCGCTCCTGCTTGTTGCAGCCGTGCCTGCTTGGCAGATCTCCCTAAAAATCTGCTGTCACGATAGATATTGTCTGCTGCTGATTCTCTACTCATAGACGAAAAGCCGCCCATGATCCCAATCCCAACCTATCTTGTCAATGCCCAGTTGTGCCCTAATAAAAGCGGCAAACTGCACGTATTTTTGCTGATTCCGGATCGAGCTCAAAAACTAATTCCGCATCGTCGGCTGCATTTAGCAAACAATGGCCGAGCGTCGGATGCTGGACTACGAAGATATACAGTTTGCCTGGATCTAAAGTCCAGTTGGTGCCTTCTAACCGCTTTTCAAGTTCGCTGGGCAAATAGTAACTGGTTTCTGCAAAGCCTAGTCTGTAGTAGGGCAAAAGAGCCGGATAAGCTTCATAAGGATATCCTTCCTGGGCCCTCACAGGTTCCAATTTTTCGATAAAAACCTCATTCGAAGCAGTTTTGGAGTACTCCATCTTACAGTTCTCATGGCAAATACCAAAAATCAGCGGGATCGATGCTCCTTTGAGCGAAGTTCCTTTCAAGATTTGCGACAAGTTTAGTGTGCCAATATGGTGAATGACAGACTCGCCTATCTCAGGGATGCCTTCAACATGGCATTCAATAGGTCCACCAAAATAACACCTGGCATAAACACCACCGGGTACCAGTGTGCTGATCGTCCCATCATAATAAATGTAAAATACTGGTGGCGTATCCTCCATGCCCACAAATAGTAAAAATTACCCGAGACTGCACAGTGAGTAAAGCAATGAGAATCAAGTTAGTAAAAAAAATGTAATGCCCAGTGGCTCAGATACACTTTATCGCATGCAGTAGCTGAAACTGCTCCAAAACACTGGAATTCAAGTAAGCCCTAGAGCTTCAATCACACCAGCTTCGCTGGCCGCGCACTCGATGATATCGTCTGCATACCGACCGGCAACATCAGGATCCTTCAGGCCATGGCCGGTCACTGTAAGTACAATTTTAGCCGACTGTAGCTGTTGCTTAAACGGGCAACTGTCGCAGCGATCATTGCTCAGGCATTTAAACAGCCCTGCGACCGAGGCTGCACTGGCTGGCTCGACGAAAACTCCTTCATTACTGGCCAGCCATTTCTGAGCGTCAAGAATCTGCTGATCGCTGACAATATCTATCGTGCCCCCGGAATCAGCTATTGCCGCTTTGGCCAGATCCCAGCTAGCCGGGTTGCCAATCCGGATTGCGGTCGCCACAGTTTCCGGCTGCGTCACGACTTGATCATAAAATATCGGCGCTGATCCAGTTGCCTGGAAACCGGTCATACGCGGTAGTCTCGTAGCTTTACCATCATCATGATACTCTTTGTACCCCATCCAGTAAGCACTGATATTGCCGGCATTCCCAACCGGCAAAATGTGGATATCCGGCGCGTCGCCCAATTCATCAACAATCTCAAATGCTGCGGTCTTCTGCCCCTCCAGGCGATAAGGGTTAATCGAGTTAACAATAGCAAAATCATCGCGCGATCCGATCACTCGCACTAGCTCAAGAGCTTGGTCAAAGTTGCCGTCGATAGACACAACCCTGGCTCCATACATGAATGCCTGCGCCAGCTTTCCTTTGGCAGTTTTGCCGGCCGGCAGAAGCACCACGCATTGGATGCCGGCCCTCGCCGCATAAGCGGCAGCAGCGGCTGAAGTATTGCCGGTGGAGGCACAAATCACTGCCCTGGCTCCGTCTTCGACCGCCTTGGAAATCGCCATCGTCATGCCACGATCTTTAAACGAACCGGTCGGGTTCATGCCTTCGTATTTTAGATAGACTTCACACTCATGGCCGAGTTGCTGTGACAGTACTGGCGAGTGGACCAGAGGAGTGGAGCCTTCATTGATAGATATCCGTGGGGTGCTATCAGTAACCGGCAAGCGCTCGGCGTAACGTGCAATCACACCACGGTCATGCAAACTGGAAAAGTGATTAGCACTCATCAGTCAAGGTGGTCAACCCGGATTACCCTGGGTTCACCCGCTACGCAATCCAATGCCGCTATTTCCTGAATTGCATGTTTCATGCTGGTAGCACTGGCATCATGCAGCATCATTACCAGCGGCACATGTGGCATCTGCTCGACCTCCGGTTGAACAACCGATGAAATCCCTATATTCATGCTACCCAGGACATTAGCTACTCTGGCCAGTACACCGGGGCGGTCATCCACCAATAAATGCAGGTAATATTGCGATCGTATCGATTCAGGCGGTTTACATTCCAGGTACAAACCATGTGGTGTGAATCCGTAGGACGCACCGGGCTTTTGCAAGGCTAGCGCAGCTTCCGCCAAATCGCTAAGCACCGAACTGGCAGTCGGGTCTTGCCCGGCTCCTCTGCCGTAAAAGAGGGTTTCACCAACCACATCTCCATTAATCGCAACCGCATTAAAGACACCATTGACCGAGGCTAGCACATGGGTCTCGGGAATTAGCGTTGGCTCTACCTGAACCTCGATGGTGCCCTGCTCATCAGCACGGATTACCGCCAAATGCTTGATCACATACCCCAGTTTAGCCGCAAAACGCATATCATCGGCAGTAATTTTTTCGATTCCGACTACCGACAACTGGCTGGTACCAACCCAAAAACCGTAAGACAGTGAAGCTAGGATGATCGCCTTGTGCGCTGCATCCCAGCCATTGATATCGAGTGTTGGATCTGCTTCTGCATAGCCGAGGTGTTTGGCATCTTCCAACACTTCGCCATAATCGCTGCCTTCCTGCTGCATGCGAGTCAGGATGTAGTTACAGGTACCATTTAAGATGCCATAGATGGAATTGATGTGGTTACCAACAAATGCTTCGCGGAGCGCCTTGATGATCGGAATTCCACCCGCCACTGCAGCCTCGAAATAAACCGGTGCATGCTTCTCAGTCGCCAGTCGGAAAATTTCCTCACCACGCTCGGCCAGCAAAGCTTTGTTGCCGGTCACAACAGATTTACCGGCCGCCAACGCCGAGCAGACGAAGTCAAACGCCCGGTCGACTCCGCCCATCAACTCCACCACAATCTCAATCCCTGGGTCATTGACGATAGTGTCAGCATCAGTGGTCAGTAGAGCCCGTGGCACTTCAACCAACCGTTGCCTGGCCGGGTCGCGCACTGCTATTTTCTTTACCTCAAAAGTAATTCCTAATCTGCCTGTCAGCAGATCGCTATTTTCAATCAGGTGTTTGTACACTCCGCCACCAACTGTCCCCAACCCTGCTAGTCCTACTGTAACATTCTTCATTTCACCAAAATCATTGGAGTCTCTCCAGATTCCACCTGCCTGACAATCCGAAATCCTACCCGCCCAAATTTAATGTTCGAAGCCCGCCGGAGAATCCTAACTTTTTTTAGAACAAGATCCGAACGTCTTACTTCGCGCTGCAGTAAACAACGGCTCTATCACTCGCGAATCGGTGCAAAGACGCGCTCATCGGTCGCCCTGCGCCCGAGATCAGAATCCATTTGTTGGTCGAGACTTTCTTCCAGCATTTCGGCCGGTGTTTCGACTACTGTAGGCTGAATCATGACGATCAACTCCTGGCGTTCCACGGTATCGGTGGTTTGCCGGAACAGGTAGCCAAGTAACGGAATATCCTTCAGAAATGGCACGCCAGAGTCATTCAAGGTCTTCGAGGTACTGATCAGACCACCCAGCATAATCGTCGCTCCATTTGGCACAGTAACGGTTGTAGTTAGCGACTGTGTACCAATTGTCGGCACTTCATTGCCTCCAATATTTTGCGAGCCGATAATGGTATCGTTTTGCTGGACGATTTTAAGCGTTATTTCACGGTTTCGGTTAATCAGTGGCAGAACTTCCAGCTTCAAGACCACATCTTCAAAGTTAATATTCGAAGTAACTGCCGCGCTGGTCGTGTTATTGAGGTCGGTCAGTGTCTGGGTCGGAACGGCAACCCGTGCCCCCGAGAGAATTGTTGCTCGCTCATTGTTCTGGGTGAAGACAGTCGGTCGGCCGAGTACTTCAAAGTCATTGGTCGAGCCGAGCAGACTGACAAATACATCCAGCACATCATCAATGACCACGTAGCCCGTCAGACCTGCCGCCAGCGGAAATGCTTCTGAGGCAATCAGGGCAGCAGGATCGAGAATCTGCTGGTTGGTACCGGTGCGGGTAATCAGGGATGATGCGATACCATGGGTACCATCATTGGCAAACTTTTGAATGATATCGATGCCGGTGACTGTACTGTCGGTCAGAGTCAGCTGGCCGATAACAGTGCTGAGATAAACCTGCATCGGGCGGCGATCCAGTCGACCCAGAATTTCTGCAACTTTCTGGCGCGATTCCGGCGGCCCGAGAACCAGAATGGAGTTGGCCCGGTTGTCGGCAATCAAGGTGGTACTGCCGACCACCACCGACTGCGGGGCGGTCTCGCGCTCGAATCCGCTTAGCTGATTAAGCCCCTCAAAGCTGGTCGATGACGAGGATGTCGTGTTTCCAAAATTGGATGATGATGTCTGCGTTCTATTGACTTGCCGGTTCTGGCCCTGCCCGCCTTCAGTAATCGATGCCCCCGAACTCTCGTCTCCTTCGGACACCAGATCCAGTAGAATTGGCAAGGCATCAGCCGCCGCCAGGTAGCTAAGCTCAAACTCGAAGGGATCCATCAATTCTACCGCTTCGTCAAACTGCTTCACCAGATCCCGTAGGTATGGAATATTCAGTGGCCTCGAAACGATTACAATCCGATTGGTACGGGTGTCGGCGATAATCTGCGATTCTGATGCGCTGAGCCCTTGCGGGGTAACTGCGGCCGCTGCCTGTGCTTGGGCCTGCGCCTGGACGGCAGCATTGATTTGCGCTTGCGCATTGGCAGCATTGTTGCGGTTTGGTTGATTAGGCTGAGCTGGAGTAGCTGGCCGTGCTGCTTGCCCGGTGTTGCCGGCCTGCTCGCGCCTGGCATCCAGCAAGTTGTTGATCAACTCGGCC
>CAZHRP010000019.1:0-10905 GCA_964535055.1 uncultured Chthoniobacteraceae bacterium | reverse complement strand
GGCGGCAGGATGAAGGCCGCGTAGAAGAAGCCTGCGGCCAACTCGGCCACCTTTTCGGCATCCGCTCGCTGTAATTGGACAAATTCGGTTGCCACCTGAGCCGGCGGCACGTCGATCAGTTCCTTGAGCTTCAATAACTCATGGATCAAGGTCGCATTTTCTGTAATAACCAGCGCTTGCGCATTTGGTACCGGCACCATGGAGCCATATCCATGCAATTGCACGTGCGACTGAAAAACAGCTAAAGCATCTTCCGGCGCGAGATAGTTCAATGGCATGAAAAAAGCCACTACCACTTCGCCTTTGGGTAGATCAACCGGATTGGCATACAGGGTAACACCTTCACTGCGAGGACTCACACCACCAGCAGCATTCAGTGCCTTAAGGGTATTATCAGCCATATCGAGCAGCACATATCCATTAAGCAGCAGCACCGCTTCTATCAGACTGATGGCATCCTCTTCCGATACCGGCTCAGTTACTTCAATGCTGATATTGGCACCTGCTAGATTCGAATCGCGTATAATGCGCTGGCCGGTTAAACGCTGGTAGATATCAAGTATATCCGTGACCGGAACATTAGGATATTGCAGGGTGACGGTTTTGGCATTAGGACGATTCTGGATCGCTTGTGCTACTTGTTGCTGAGCAGTTTGCGGCTGAGTTGGCTGTTCAAGTTGTTGCTGGGCCTGATTGCCGGGTATGACCGGCGGTGGCGGGGTTTGCGCCTGTATCCCGCAGTTGGCTAAAGTTGCTGCCGCCAGTAGCATAATTGCCCGACGGGTAAGTTTTATGGCAGAAAATTTTGATTGGTGCATAGTATTAGCCTGTACTCCCCCTTACCGGCTGCTCGGGATGACTATACGACGGCGGGGAGCGCGGGGTTTGGGGATTTGCTGATTCGGGTTATTCGCTTGCGGCTGACGTTGATTAACAGCCTGCTGCTTTTTCTGGTTCGCCTGCTGCTGCGCCCGCTGTTGGGCATTGAGCTGAGCTTGATTCGGGACGGGAGCCGCCGCCATCAGCATCGCAGGATCAAACGAGATCTTGCCTTCCTCACTCCCCTTTCTGAGTACCGCACTAGAGCTTTCTGGATCGGCATCGGGGCTAATCGATACCAGTAGGATACCATCATAGGGGGTATCTTTTGTAACAGTGAACCGCTTCTGCGAAGCCTTGTCGAGTATGCGCGCATACAGTTGCTGGTTGATCGCACCTAATCCAACCAGCACTAAATTGTTAAACGTGTTACTCACCGGTACTTCGGCAGCACTTGATAGGGTGAATGGCGACTTCTCCCAAATATACTCATAGCGATCCAGCGGATAAGCAGCCGGAATAGTAGATTCCATAGCAGACGGCTCTCCCGCCTGCTCTTGGGCATAAGCACTGCTCAACAGCAACAACAGGATGGTCACCCTCTTGCAAAAACAGAAAAGTGCATTCAATTTAGTTTTCATTGGGTAATATTCTGCTGGTAATAGCGGGAAATTTGCAACTCACATATTACTGTTGGGGGCTCGCCACTTTTCAGGTTCAGGGCACTGATCGCCTGAAACTTTTCGGGCCGCTGGATAGCTGCCAGCCAGCGGGTAAACTGCTCCAAAGTACCATTCGCTTTCATCCGCAGTAAATGCTCTTCGATACCATTGCCACCCACGGGTTCGAGCAGGCTAGGCGATTCAATCGTCACGCCGGCTGCACTAGCCGACTGTTGAATATCTTCAAGAAATTTACTGGTTGCAGATCCATCTTCCGGCAGGATCGGCATTTTACCCACCAGCCAGTTTCGACGCTCATCCCAAAACGGTTTTTCGCTCAACCAGAAGTCCGCTTCGACCTTACTGTTTTCAAGGTTGGTAATCCTGGTTTTTAGCGCCTCCACATTACGTTGGTAAAACACCACGACAAATAATACTGCAATAACTACCAGGACCAGCCCCAGCAATTGCACCAACCGCACTTCACTCCCGGTTAATTTTCTCATGGTGTGGCTTCTACCTCCCCCAGTTGATCCATTCGGCGGGCCGTGATCCGAAACTGCGCGCTGTTGTTCGGTAGAATTTTTGGCGGCGGTATCTCCCAATTAAAACCACCCCACTCCGGACTGCGTTTAAGATCATTAGAAAACTTGATGGCTGCCGGCGTACTACTGGCCTCGCCAGCAATGACAACATCACCACCCCGTTGCTCAAAAACTGTCATCCTGACCCCCTCCTCAGGCAGCAGGCGGGTCGCCTGATAGAGCCTTTCAATGGGAAAACTATCAGGAGACACAGCCAGTTCCATTCGGCGCCACAAGCCGGCCGTCTGCCGGGCGGATTCCACCTCAGCAGCATGCACCGCCAAATCGCTCTCCAGTTGTGAAACTTTCACCTGCAGCACGGTTAAATGTGCAGCCAAACCGGCAACTGTCAGTATCAATACCGCTGCTACCCCGGTTATCAGTTGCCGGATCTGTCTTTTGCGCTTGGTTTGCTGGCGCATAGCAACAACTTGCTGAGGCAAAAAATTCCAGCTTTGCTCAGGCTCACGCAATTGTGGCGGGTCGACGGTTTTGACTGCTAGCCCGGTAGCATTGGCTATCTGCTGTAACTGCGGATCCGCAACATTAAACGCAATTTGGATCGATTTCAGTTGGCTGAGCGGCAAACTCTCGCTGATCGAAAGCAGTAGCAGTGCAATCTCACTGGCCAGATCATCACTGTCCGGCCCAGCACCAAGCGTTTCGAAATGAGCCAGCTTGCCATCGATGTCGATGGCCGCAACAATTTGCCCAAGCTCCATCACCAACGTCAGTGCATTCCTGCCCAGATCAAGCAGATGCACGGCAGGCTCAAAGCGAGCCGCATTTTCCACGCATAAATCTTCTGCTATTGTGTCATCCAAAACCAGCGCATGGTAAACCTGCTTGCTGTCGTCCTCGTACACTTTCTCCGATAATATACTCTCCCTGGCAGCGATCTGCAGCCCCAACTTCTCAAGCTGCAGCATAACCACTTGGTCAATCACCTTATCATCTGGAGCGGTTAAAATTGTGACCGGAACCGATGAAAAACAGTTTGCGGGCAACCCGATGATCGTCCGCTCAGGATTGTTCATTTGAAAGGGTGGCTGCAGGTCGTCGCCGACGATCTCGCTGGCCGCATCCCGCAACTCAACTTGCCGCCACGATTCTGGCCCCGGGGCCATAACCTGATTGTAAAGCTTCTCCGCCATATATATTCCTACACAACATTGTGCAGTCAGGCGCCAACTGCAAGCAGAGAGATTGTACCAATTAATGTCATTTACCGTACGTAACAATAATTAATGACGCTATCGCAAGCTAACTCAATCAATCACATCGAGGACTGGTTCTTGCAGCGTGAATGGCAAGTACTCGATTTTCAGCGGGCTACCTGGCAGGCATACCTGGACGGAAAAAGCGGCATGGTACATGCACCAACTGGTCATGGCAAAACCTTGGCGGTTTGGGGTGGAGTGCTGGCTGACGCCCTGGCACAAGAACCACGTCCCGGCAGCGGCATGCAGGCGCTGTGGATTACGCCGATGCGCGCACTGGCCAATGATACCTTGCGTTCGTTGCAGCAGCCGATTGAAGAATTAAATATTTCGTGGGCATGTGGCTGCCGTACTGGTGACACTCCAGCAAAGCAGCGTAATGCTATGAAACAAAGATTACCGGAAGTATTGGTTACCACTCCCGAAAGCCTGTCATTGCTGCTCAGTTATCCGGATGCCAGGTCGCGCTTCTGTTCGCTACAAACAGTTGTGGTTGACGAGTGGCATGAACTGCTGGCCTCAAAACGCGGTAACCAGACGGAGCTGTGCCTGGCAAGGTTGCGCCAGTGGCAGCCACACCTAAAAACCTGGGGCTTGTCGGCGACACTTGGGAATACCTCTGAGGCGCTTCAGGCCCTGCTGGGCACTGACCAAAAAGGTTGCCTGCTGGCGGCCAATTCGACCAAAGAAACCATCGTCGAATGCCTGGTTCCTGATGAAATCGAACACTTCCCGTGGTCAGGTCACCTCGGCATCAAAATGCTCAAGCAGGTTGCTGAAAAAATCTCACAAGCCCAGACCTCGCTATTATTTACTAACACCCGCTCACAATGCGAAATTTGGTTCGAAGAATTACGGCAGTCTGGTCATGAGTGGAGCGACCAGCTTGCAATCCATCATGGCTCAATCGACCGGGCACAGCGACTGGCGACCGAAGCCGGTCTGGCAGATGGCTCGTTACGTTGTGTCATTTGCACCTCCAGCCTCGACCTCGGCGTTGATTTCTCGCCGGTCGAACAAGTCTTTCAGGTCGGCAGCCCAAAAGGGGTCGCACGACTATTGCAACGGGCCGGCCGCAGTGGCCACCAACCCGGCCTCGCCAGCAAAGTCATTTGCGTGCCTACTAATGCCCTGGAACTCATTGAATTCGCAGCAGCTCGCAAAGCTATCGAACAACAACAGATCGAACCACGGATTCCAATATCTAAACCACTTGATGTGCTGGCGCAGCACCTGGTTACCTGTGCCTTGGGTGGTGGATTTTCAGCAACTGCCATGCTGGCGGAAGTACGTAGTTGCTATAGCTACAGCAAGCTCAGTGAAAACCAGTGGCAATGGGTACTCGAGTTCATTACCCACGGCGGCAGCACCCTGAAACGCTACCGCAATTTTCACAAAGTAACTGCCGGTAAGGATGGAATCTTCACAGTTCCATCCGCCAAAATTGCCCGGTTGCATCGCATGAGCATCGGCACCATCAACAGTGATAGCACTCTGTCTGTCAAGTTTGCCAACGGCAAACGGCTGGGTGGCATTGAAGAGTGGTTTTTGGCCAGGCTGTCGCGTGGAGACAGCTTCCGGTTTGCAGGTAAATCTCTCGAGCTAGTACGTATCACCGCCGATGCCGCTGTGGTTAAATTATCCTCCAAACCAGGCAGTGTAGCAGTCTGGATGGGCGGGCGAATGCCATTATCCAGTGAGCTTGCAGACTCGATGCTGGAAATTATGAGCAGTCGTCTGCCGACCCCCGAAGCCAGCTCTTACCAGCCATTGCTGGATCTCCAGCAGTCATGGTCGGCCATCCCCTGCCATGGTAAGCTTGTTATCGAGCAGACTTACTCGAAGCAGGGCGAACATGCTTTTATATACCCTTTTGCCGGACGTCTGGCACACGAGGGGCTGGCCATGTTACTTGCCCACCGGATTAGCCTCAGCACGCCAATTACCTTGCAAATGACCTCAAATGATTACGGCTTTCAACTCTCTGCCAAACGCAATCTGATTCGCGATATTAATGGCTGGCGGGAACTCTTGTCGACAAGGTCACTGCTCGAAGATTTACTCGAATCGATCAATTCCACCGAGTCTGCCCGCCGGAAGTTTCGTGATATCGCCAAAGTGGCTGGCCTCTTAGATGCTGGGTTTCCCGGATCGGGGAAACGCTCCAACAAATCATTGCAGGCGTCGGGTAGCTTGCTCTACGAAGTTTTTTCCCGTTATGATCCAGACAACTTGCTGATGAGACAGGCGCGCCGCGAAGTCCTGGAAGGACAACTGGACTTCACCCGTATCAAGCGGATACTGGAAGCTTTGCAAAACGTCCAAATGATCCTGGCCACAACCAGCAAATTAACTCCACTGGCCTTTCCGCTGTGGGCCGAGCAGATTACTACAGGTAAGGTCTCGTCTCAGTCAACGGCCCAGCAATTGGCACAAATGCTGGATTCCCTCGAACATGCTGTGGAACGCCGAAACCAATTTCGCCCCGAAGAGATCATTGTGGAACAAATAGCATCATGAAACCTGTACCGGAATTGCATAAGGAGTTGGAGTGGCAGTGCCAGGGCGAGCTTTTCCTGTTGCTGGCAGAGCGGGCAATTTTGCATCCGGCCACGGGTATATTGGCAATTGCTGATTTACACCTCGGTAAAGCCAGCCATTTTCAAAACCAGGGACTGGCGGTGCCGGATGACGATGGCGAGTACGACTTGCAGCGACTCAGTAATTTGCTCGATCCCGTACGGGTCTCCGAACTCTGGATCCTGGGCGACATTTGCCATCAGCCACGTTCTCTGAATCCAGCGACTATCGCTGCTTGGAATAATTTTACACATCGCCACCCGGGCATCCTCATCCAACCGCTGACCGGTAACCATGATCGCTGCTTGCCACAGGCATTTGGTGCACTGGATGGCCACGCTGCCACACTTGCTCGTTCACGACTGCTTGGCTCACATGAACCACTGATAGACGTACCACCCGGCATGGTTAATCTCTGCGGGCACCTGCATCCGGTATTCAGATATTCACGCAACGGGTTAGTATTGCGTAAGCCTGCCTTCCTGCTGCGTACAAATTGCATTATACTGCCGGCATTCGGGACGTTCACTGGCGGCTATCAGGTCGAAAAACTGGCCCGTGGAGAACATGCGGCACTAATAATCGACGACAGTATTCTGTTAGTCTGATCAACTGCTCGGAAGTTGTATCAGATAATTGTGCAGTGTTAGGAATCCGGTGCTATTGCAACTACACTCAATATCGAGTCTTTGTGTTCAGTTGGCACCTGGCCATCACGCATAGCAATTGACATTTGCTTAGCTGTTAACTCCGGAAATGATTCACTCAGCTTCTGTAAACTCAACATGGGATATGTCCAGTCACCGCCGTACAATTGATTGAGCAATTGCTCTGCCGCATCTTGACTACCGGTTACCACCCGTAAGATCAGTTCGAGTCGACGGGATTGCTTCTCCGGTAATTCCTGACTGGCCTTCTCCAACGCCGCCAGAACTTCTTCCTGGTAACCCAATCTTGCAAATCGACACATTGTCCGAACCACTTCATAGCGGACATATTCATCGGCATCGTCCAGTAAGGCTGCTACTTTAGGTATGTAGGATGGGTCTTTTAACTTACTAATAGCTGTGACAGCTTCAGTTCTAACTTTCCAGCTGCTATCTTTAAGCGACAAAAGCAAATAAAACCGGGTGCCATTGGGCAGCAGAAATAACTGCGAGCCTTCAGGGTAGAGTGTCGTGATCGTACGCAGAGCAGCCCGCCGGACTTCAGGATCTTCATCATCCATGACCTTGCACAGAATATTAAGGTTTGTGCTGTGCTCAACATACCCCAGGGCCATCACGACATTGCGTCTGATGACAGGATTCTGATGCATCAGCAGGTTTTCCATAAAATTACTGTCGTCAAATTGCTTTTGATGAATGTTATACCTACGCGCCAACTCTTGCGCTGCCCCAGGCTTTTCGCTGCTCACAACGGACAGGACTTCGGCTCGACTAGCAAGCATTGTCGCCTGCTTTTCCGTCTCAACTTGTGCCAGGCGCGCCTTTTCCGCATCCTCAACCCGATCAGAACAGCCAGTCAGCAACCAACATCCTAATATAAGCGTTACTACAAAATGAATCCTCACGACTCCCAATAATCGACCATTCCCAAGATTAATCAATCCATACGAATTGACATTCATACCTCGAATTTTATTCTGCATTAGCTCAATGGAATCAAAAAAGTGAAGGATCAACTGGAAAAACAACAACTAAAGAATGACATCTCCAAGGCATTTGCACTGATCAACCCGCATCTTTACACAGTTGAAGAGAGAATTCGTGCGCAGGCCAGAGCTTTCGATCCGGCAATCGAGGGCTACATTTCGTATGCCTGTAATACTAAAGGAAAACGCATTCGTCCTGCATTGGTGCTTCTGGCAGGAGGTGCTACCGGCACCATCTCCTCGGCTCACGTCGATCTGGCGGTAGTTATGGAGTTGATTCATTTAGCTTCTCTTGTACACGACGATATCATTGATGGAGCCGACCTGAGGCGCAACCAACCTACTGCAAACATAAAGTGGGGCAACTCTTTAAGTGTACTCTTGGGTGATGTCCTTTTTGCTCATGCCTTAAAGCTCGCCACTTCCCTGCATGACAACGACCTCAGCAGACGCATCGCCGAGGCAGCTTCAGATGTTTGTTCTGGCGAGATCCTGCAAACTCAGCGCCGTTTCGACCTGAAACTGACACTTAACGATTACTATCATATTATCGAATTGAAAACGGCCTCGCTGTTTGCCGCATCGGCTGAGCTGGGTGCTTACCTCTGCAAGTCAGAGCCAACTACAATTTCTGCTCTGCGACAATTTGGCCACAAGATCGGCACCGCCTACCAAGTTTATGATGACTGCCTGGACATCGCCGGTGACGAAAGGGAAACCGGGAAATCTTTAGGCACTGACTTCAAAAAGGGTAAGCTGACACTTCCTATCCTTGTAGCACTCCATCGAGCAAACTCCGAAGTACGCAACCAGCTGCACGATCTCCTCCTGAACTCCGATGAGGCTGCCATGCTTGAAATTGCTGAGCTCACGCGTCAGGAGGGTGGCTTGGAAGAGGCTGCAAACGCATCAGTCCGGATGATAAATGAAGCACTCGAGTGCCTCGACGTCTTGCCTGAGTCCCGCCACCGCGCCGCCCTCGAAAATGTCGCTCACTATTTGCTCAGTCTGGTTAAAGACACCATCGACACATCCCAATAATAGCAGGTACCGGTAATTTTTTTTGGCAATTGCCGTAATTCAAGCACATGATGGATGCATGGAATATGCCCCTCGTGAATCCCTTCGCATCGGCGACCTTGATGCCGGACTACGTCCCCGTGAAAGGCTGATGGAACATGGTGCCGCATCCCTCTCTAACGCTGAATTACTGGCCATATTAATTCGCGTTGGCAGAGAGGGCTGTAACGCGGTCGAACTCTCCCAGCAATTACTCTATAAATATACTTCTTTAGAGTCCTTGGCTCGCACTCCTGTCAATGAGTTGGCCAAGGAAAAAGGTATCGGTCCAGCCAAGGCAATCACCCTATCTGCTGCGTTTGCTTTGGCAGGTCGACTGGCTCGGGAAAACACTGTAGCCTCCAAGCTGGATACCCCTCAGTCAGTCTTTAACTTGCTGGGTGAGGATATGCGGACACTTTCCAAAGAAGAATTGCGGGTGCTGGTGGTCAATACCCGCTACCATTTGCTGCAAATGACCACCGTTTCTCAAGGCAGTGTCAATGAAAGTATCGCCCATCCGCGCGATATTCTCGAGCCCGTCATCAGCCGCTCCGGCTACGCATTCATACTGGTGCACAACCACCCCTCCGGCGATCCTGCCCCCAGTCAGGCTGACCTGCGCCTCACCCGGCGCATGAATGAAGCCGCTGAATTGATGCAAATTAGCCTTCTCGACCATGTTATTATCGGATCGCCGGCTGCCGGCAGACAACCATACTACTCGTTTAAGGAGGCCGGACATTTATGAACAACCAGAACCTCAAAATTCACCCGACCGCTGTGATTGCTGACGCGGCAACTATCGGCGACAGCTGCGAGATCGGGCCGCATGTTGTTATCCAAGACAACGTCGTTATTGGCGACAACAATCGTCTCCTCGCACATGCAGTACTCTGCTCGGGCACCCAACTCGGCACAGGTAACACCATCGGTTATAGCGCAGTCCTCGGCGGTGACCCCCAGGACTTGTCATTCGCCCCAGCTACCGACTCCGGGTTAATAATCGGTAACAATAATACCATCCGCGAGTTAGCTACCCTGCATCGAAGCACCCGGGCGGGATATCAGACGCAGCTTGGTAATGACAACTACCTGATGGCCGGGGCTCACGTCGGTCACGATTGCCTGCTGGGCAATCATATCATCATTGCCAACAATTGCCTCTTAGGAGGCCATGTCACTATCCAGGATAGGGTCTTTCTGGGGGGTGGCTCGGTCTATCACCAGTTCATTCGTGTCGGTGAGGGAGCGATTACTCAGGGCAATTCAGGCTTCGGCAAAGATCTGCCACCATTCCTGGTAGGTGCCGGAGTCAATCGAATTGCCGGCATCAATAGCATTGGCCTGAAACGCAATGGAATGCCGCCTCAGGAACGCACCGAAATCCGCGACTTGTATAAGCTACTCTTCCGCTCCGGAATGTCGATCTCTGGCGCCCTCGAGCAGACCGCTAACCAACAATGGAGCTCTCCCGCTCAACGCTTCCTCGACTTTATACGCTCCGCCGGTAAACGCGGGATTTGCTCAGGGTATCGACCACATGAACTGGCCACAAAATCCGAAGGTTAATACTGCTTTTTATCGGATACTAAAGCTGTCGCCACGGCACTCTGTTGCTATGAAAAAGTAGAGCCTGAGGTACCTTGGCACCGACAAGTCTTCAGTTGTATTTGCATAGGCGAATCATTGTCATTTGATGAGTCCACTAATTTTTCTTTTACCGCCTCAGATTACCGCCTATAACTCCATTCGTTATGCCGATTGCAACACCTGACCAATACGCTAAAATGCTGGATGCTGCCCAACAGGGCGACTACGCCTATCCCGCTATTAATGTTACTTCGATTATCACCCTGAATGGTGCGCTGCGCGCTTTCGCCGAAAAAAAATCTGACGGCATCATCCAATGCTCGACCGGCGGTGGCGCCTTCGCCTCTGGTACTATGGTCAAAGATATGGCATTCGGTGCAGTTGTACTGGCCGAAGCTGCCCACCGGCTGGCCGAGAAATACGATGTGCTAGTCGCTCTGCATACCGACCACTGCCCACCGGATAAAGTCGATGAGTTCCTTAAGCCACTGATCGCAGAGACCGCTAAACGCCGTGCCGAGGGCAAAAACAATTTGTTTAATTCCCATATGCTCGATGCCTCGAACTTGCCGCTTCATGAAAACCTGGCACTATCAAAAACTCTGCTTAAGGAGTGCGCCGCGCTGGAAATTATCCTCGAAATCGAGGCCGGTGTGGTCGGCGGTGAGGAAGATGGTGCCGCAGGTGGCGAGGATACCCCGGCCGAAAAACTTTATACCACGCCCGAAGATATG
>CAZHRP010000018.1:13386-20039 GCA_964535055.1 uncultured Chthoniobacteraceae bacterium | reverse complement strand
GGCTGGATGGCAAGCCTTTCCGGATTCAATTGATCAAGGAGGAAATCCTAATGGGTGAACATTACCCAGCGGGTCGATATTGGCAATACCCACCCCGGAGCTGTTAGCGCCACCGCCATTCCAGCTCAGCAGCTCGTAAGCACGCGCCGCACGCGCAGGGTCTTCCTCCAGCAGTTTGGTGTAAAGGTAAGCGCCGTCTGCAGGCTGATCGACAGTCAGAACCTCGCGCGCACAGCCGGCGGCGGACCAGGCTCGCGTGCGTGCCATGATTTTATCCAGTGCCTGCTTGACCTGTGATGGCTCCAGTAGTCCGAGGTTGGCGCCGCGGCCACTGTAGACCAGATGATAGAAGCAAACACGCTGGATATTTTCCTGCTCGATGAAATCCAGGATCTGATCAAGATCGCGTACCGTGGATTGAGAAAGAGTCAACCTGAGACCTGATTTTTGGCCGACTGCTGCACAGTTTCTGAATGCCGCTACGGCTTTTTCAAAAGCACCGGTGCGGCCTCGGAAGTAATCATGGGTTGCACCGATGCCATCGAGTGAGATGCCGACATAAGTGATTCCCAGATCCTTGAGGCGCGCCGCCACATCAAGGGTTATGAAATTGCCATTGGTGGAAATGGTCAGGCGCAGGTTCTGATTGGTGATGTAACGTGCCAGCTCGAAAAAGTGCCTGTGCAGCAACGGCTCACCTCCCGACAACAGGACGGCCGGCACCTTAAAGGCACTCAGATCATCGACTACATTGAGCATCTCAAACAGTGACAGTTCGCCGGGGTAGCTGCGTGGTTCAGAGTCGGAGTAACAATGCTTACAATGCAAGTTACAGCGGCGTGTAATATTCCAGACTACGATTGGTTTGCGCGCTGCCGCGCTACGTGGTGCTCCTGCTCCGTGCCCGTATCTGTGAGCATCCGCCGGTTGATCATCTCCGCAGTAAAGTTTAGTTACATTCAACATATTTCACGCTTCTGTTAATTTGGTTGCTTTCGGAGTCATTGAGATTTGGCGGCTGGTACGAACAGATGGGATCTTCACCCATCAGGTCACCGTTCAGCGCATAGGCGCGGGCGCGCGAACCGCCGCAAATCGTATTGTATTCGCACTGCCCACATTTACCGCCCAATTGTCTGGAATCCCGAAGTTTGCGTAACAGGGGGTGCTTGCGGTAAGTTTCCAGCAAGTTGTGTGATTGAATATTTCCGACTGCTACCGGCAAAAATCCACTCGGGAAGATTTCTCCAATATGCGAAATAAAAACGACCCCTTTACCATCGTTGATACCCACCGGTGCAGCGTGTTGCGAGACATCGTGGGGAGTCGGATTGGATTTGCGCCGCTGCAGCACGATTCTGCGGTATTGCATGGCTTCGGTGGTCTTGACAGCATATTCGGCACTCAAAGAATGATCGTACAGGCGGTTGTATAATTCTTCCATTTGTTCTGCTGAAGGCATTTCTAAGGTGGCGCCACGACCAACTGGTACCAGCGCAAATAAACTCCACACTGCCGGCTGCAAATGACTGATCACCGGCAAAAACTTTTCAAAGCTACCAATATTTGACTGAGTGATAGTGGTATTAATTTGCAGGCTGATGCCGGCCTCTCGACAGCGTTTGGCCGCTTCCATGGTCCACTGCCAGGCTTTGCTGACACCGCGAAAGGAATTGTGGGAATGCTCATCGTGGCCGTCGAGGCTGAGTGACATCCGGTTAATGCCCAATGCCTTTAAATGCAGGAAATCCTGCGCCAGCAAGCGCGGTGTCGCGCTCGGACTCAGTGAGACAGGTACGCCCAGCAAGTCGGCATATTCGATTAATTGTAAAAGGTCATCGCGGCACAACGGATCACCACCAGTAATAATGAAATGAGCAGGTGCGACGCGCGCAACCTGATCGATCAACGCGTAGGCAGCGCGAGTGCTGAGTTCAGAGGGATGGGCCCGTGGCATTGCTGTAGCCCGGCAGTGGCTACATGCCAGCGCACAGGCCCGGGTGGCTTCCCAGAAGATTAAATAGGGTCGCTGCGCAAGGTTCCAGTCGTTGGTCGTTTTCCGTTTGGCGTGAGGTGAGCCACATTCATTTCCAATAGTTTCATGAAACACAAAAGACAGATATAAGAAATTATAATACAAGTAAATATTTATTTATTTCCGAACGGTTATTTGTTCCTCTACAGTTGAGCTTACAGCAGCTTTTTAGCATCTTTGAGAGTATCAATGTCCTGCAACTGCAGGTCATTGCGGATAGCGAGAATTCTTGGAAACCGCATTGCCAGTCCGCTGTTATGGCGTTGACTGCGCTGCAGGGAGTCGCAAGCAACTTCGAGAATGACATTCGGGGTGACATCAACACCGGAGCGGTCAGTCGTGGTTGCATGGTCAAGGAAATGGTTGGTGAGTTCAGCAATTTCATTGTCTGTCAGTCCACTGTAAGCTTTGCCGATATTGAGCAGCTGGTTGGATGAGTTATCACGCACCGCAAAGGTGTAATCGCTGAGCACACCATTGCGTTTGCCATGGCCCCACTCAGCCCTGGTGACTACCACATCCAGGGTCAGTGCTGGCGCTTTCAATTTCACCCAGGCACTGCCGCGTGAGCCCGGCTGGTAATGGCTGTTTTCGTGTTTGAGCATTAAACCTTCGCGGCCACGGCCAAGGGCAGCCGTGAGTGCCTGCTGGAGCGACTCGCAGGACGAGACGCTGGTAACTGTGACAATGTCTGCCAGTGATGGTAATTGGAGGCCTTTCAGTTGATGGCGCCGGGCAGCGAGTGGCACATCGATCAACATCTGTTCATGGTTCCACAAAACATCAAAGACAACGAAGCGTACAGGCAGTTCCTGACTATGAAAAAAATCCCGCTGGGTGCGACCAAGCCTGCTTTGTAACATCTGAAACCCGGAGCGATCATCCGCGGGTGAATCTGTGACTACGATTTCACCATCCAGAATGACATCGAGACCACTGGCGGCAAAACTATCCCGCAACTCCGGGAATGTATCTGAAATATCTTTCAGGTCGCGGGAGAACAGCCGGCATTGACTGCCAAAAGCATGCAGTTGGCAACGAACCCCATCGTATTTGTCTTCTGCGATGAATGACTCTTGGTCTGGCTCCTGAGCGGTAATTTTTTGCCAGGCATCTGTGCTGTTGGTTGAGGCTACGGCCAGCATTACTTTGATCGGTCTGCCGGGTTTGAGCCTGGCCTCAGCGAGGTTTCCCCGTGCAGCCAATACGGTTGTTTGACGGATACTGCCCATGAGCATCGCGGCCTTTCGGACGTCTGCTGCAGGCTGGTCATAAGCTTTGGCTACGGCCTCTTCGACCAGGCCGGATTTCACACCATTGCGCATATCACCCAATATAATTCTGGTGATGATAGCTGCTTCTGCAGCCGGCAATTGTTGGAATGCGGTAGCAAGAAATTCGTTTTTTGCCTGTGGCCCGCGGGCTGTGCGCAAACTTTCATACCACTCAGCAGTTGAACTTAGGCTCCACTGGGAAGCTGGACGATGCCGGTTATCCAGAACGGTCTGGACACAGCTGCCGGCATCGCGATGGCGTGCAGAAATCGCGCGAATTTCAGCTTCTCCCAGGTCGCTAGTTTGTAAAAGAGCACGCCTGATTAAAGACCAGCCAATCTGCAAAGGGGGGTCTTCAGGGGTGCTGTTGGCAGTTCCGCACAGAAAACCTGCAGCTATACCTGACTCTGCTGCGGCGAGCGTTGCCAGGTAGTCTGCAATTAATTGGATTTTGGCATTGCGGGAGGGGGTAGCGACCAGTTTTTCACTGAGAGCAGTAAAAGCAGCCAGTGAATCGGCGGCAGCCAGTTCTGCTATTTCGCTTTCAACTTTTGCGTCGGCTGAGGCTGGCGGCTGCATGAGTGTTTCGACAGTTGCGATCTGGAGTTCAAGTTGTTCTTGCAGCCCCAATGCGTACGCATCGTGGCCACGGCGGCGCAAGTCAGCTGCGAACTGCCGGGTATAGCCATGCACTGCATAGATCCTGCGTGGCTTGACCTCCGTAATCGTAGCCAGCAATTCCTGATAATCGGCATGGTCGCTGATCACGAAGACCTCATCGACGCCGTAGCGGTAGATCGCACCCGGTTGTGAGCCCCAGCCGGTAACTGCTGCCGTGCGCCGTCGCGGGATATTTCTGAGCATGGAAGAGCGGGCGACACTGGGCGGCACAATCAATACATGGCCGGCAGTCGTTCCTGCCCGGTACGGTTTCGGAACTAGCAAGCCAGGCCACTTACGGGCACAGATACGGGTCATTTTGATTACCGCGCCATGCGCCATCAGGGGTAAGCCTGCGGCAGCGCACAGACAAATGATTTCCTGCGCCTTGCCCAGCGAATACGCTTGAATAACCGGCACCTCACCATCTGCCAAGGCACCGCGACAAAAGTTAACCAGCCGCGCAACTTCCTGAGAGCGATCAGGAAAAACAAAATGGGGCAACCCATAAGTACATTCGGTGATCAAAACATCAGCCTTACAAAACCTTGCAACTTCGCAACTCAAGCCGGCCTGACGTTTATAATCACCGGTGTACAAGAGGCTGCCGTCCGGCCCTGCAAGAAATAATTGCGACGACCCCAGGACATGACCGGCCGGTAGCAGCGTAGCCGTCCAACCCTCTTGCAGAGAATAGGGGGTGTCATAAGCCAGCGCAATGACCTGTTTGCCGGCACATTGTCTGGCAGCCATCAACTCGCTGGTAGCCTCAGTACAGATCGTCCAATCGTGTGTCGCTATATGATCTGAGTGCGCATGTGAGACGAAAGCTCTGGCACTGCGGACTGGCGGATCTAACCAAAGGTTGCATTCTTCGATATAAATTCCATGATTATATGTAACTTTTATCACAGTTATATTGAGTATGTTACCAGCAGTTTGAAAATGGATGAATTAATAGCTATTACTTTTGACAGGTGTAATCGTTACCTGGTTAAACTTATACGTAAGGTAGGGGGCTTTTGCTGTATCCATGCGGATAGTTAAACGTAACATCAAAATTCGAGGGAGCACTTCTTCAGATGTGAAAGAGGAGAGCATACTGGTGCTTGATGATGATGCGCATTATGTCGATTTGATGTCTGCTGCGCTGAGCAACTTTGGCAATCGGTTTAATATCATAGAAGCACAGTCTGTAGCCGAAGCTAAGCAGAAGATTAACGACCGGCGGGTAAAGGTGTTTATTATCGACGTACAATTGCCGGATGGTACCGGCTTGGATTTTTACGACTCGGTCAGGGATCAGCATCCTGGTGCCGTGGCAATTGTAGTGACTGGCACTTCACTGATAGCAGATGAAAACTTTACCGAGCGCTTTGGGGTCGACCAGTTGATCCGCAAGCCATTCCGGCTTGGTCTGCTACGCGAATTAGTTGGCAGCCTGCTGAGCGATCAGCAGCGGGATGGGGAGGGCACTAAACAACCGGCAACAGTAGTTAAGGAAGCTTCGGTAGCTACCAATGAGGGACATTTTGCCGGGGTGCTGAAAAAATTAACAATAACAGACATCGTTCAACTGAAATGTATCTCACGTGCCAGCACGGTGATATCTTTGCGCTCGGAGGGTGGTAAGGTCGGCAAGATTCATTTATCGAACGGCCAGATTTTCCATGCTGAGACCGACGATACTTCCGGGCTGGATGCCTTGTACCAGATCGTGATGTGGGACTCCGGCAAAGTATCAGAATCACAGTCGGTTGCTGACGCGCCGGTTACCGTCGAAGGATCCTGGGAGTCGTTGTTAATGAATGCCATGCACCACAAGGATGAAGTCCAGAGGATGCCAGGCTGATTAATCGGTCGAACTTGCAGATAAGCATGGCGTCTCAAAAATCCGGGCTATCCGTTTGGAAGCGCATCAGATACCGAGTGGAATACGCAGGAGTTCTGCTGGCTTATTACCTGGTGCCACTCCTGCCGCATAAGGTAGTCTTGCGACTAGCCGACAGATTGGGAACCATATACTTTCTGCTGGATGCACGGGCGAGGAAGGTTGCAGATGCGAATCTCGCTGCAGCTTTTGGCAATAGATACACGGCGGCACAGCGGCGTGAGATTGCCCGCCAATCAGTCTGCAATAATGCCAGGACTTTTCTTGATCTCTTCTGGGTCCGTAACCTGACGCCAGCCAACTTTACCGATTACATGATCTCGGATAGTCAGCAGCAATTCATAGACGTACCCAGGCAGAGCGGTAAGGGAGCAATTTTTTTCTGCCATCACTTTGGCAACTGGGAGTGGCTTGGACAAATTCCGGGGTTTCTCGGGCAAGGCGTTCTTTTTGTGGCTCAGGAATTCAAAAATCCCTTGCTGGAGCAAGTTTTTCGTCGGCTTCGGGAGCATTCCGGCGCAACTCAGATTGGCAGGCAGGGTGCCTTGCTCAGGATTGTCAAAGGACTCAAATCCGGCCACTTGACAGGAATGCTGATTGATTTAAGCGTGCCGCCACAACAAGCCGCTGTGGTGATTGAGGCATTCGGCATGAAAATGTGTGTTACAAATGCCGCTGCAGCACTCACGAAAAGGCTCGGGTGTGCGCTGGTACCCAACTATACGATTCGTCAGAAGGATGGAACGATACGGACTGAGCACCTGCAGCCGCTGGAAATCAGTGCGACCGCCAG
>CAZHRP010000018.1:0-13376 GCA_964535055.1 uncultured Chthoniobacteraceae bacterium | reverse complement strand
GTGTCGCATTTCGTGACCGACATCCTGACCGCCAGCGAGCAGGAGATTACCCAGGCCTGCTGGGATTCGCTGGAGCCATGGATTCGCAAACATCCCGAGCAATGGTTCTGGGTCTACAAGCACTGGCGCTATCGTCCGGAAAATGAGCCTGTGGCCAGCTACCCGTACTATGCCAACCAGTCCGGTAAGTTCGACAAGCTGGTGGCTAAGCTGGCAAAGAAATCAACATGAGTTGTTGAATTATGCTGCGTTCGGGTATTAGCTGCAAGTATGCCAGTAGTTAAAGATAGCAACAAGCCAGCCCCGCCGCGCAAACGTGTTAATTTGCGGACACCCGAAGTAATGGAGCGGGTGCAGGCTGAAGTTGAGAATCATTATCGTAGCGAAATTGTTGAAAAGATTCGTGCCCAGGGGGGAGCGATCACCTGTTGTAACACCACCGTTCGATTGGCCAAAGAGTTTGGATTTTGTTACGGCGTTGAACGGGCGATTGATCTGGCTTATGCGGCACGTCGGGTTTTTCGGGATGAGCGCATCTTTATTCTCGGTGAGATTATTCACAACCCTGAGGTTAATGATCAAATCCGCTCGATGGGCATTCGTAACCTCATCGGTAAGGACGCAGAAGCTGAAGTTTCTGAGCTGCGGAGTGAGGATGTAGTGATTGTGCCCGCGTTTGGGGCAGAAAAAGAAGTCGTTGAGTATATCAAGGAAATCGGGTGCCAGATTGTCGATACAACCTGTGGCGATGTGATGAGCGTCTGGAAGCGAGTCCGGCAAAATGCTCGAGACCACGCCACTTCTATTATCCACGGTAAAGCAGACCACGAAGAAACCAGGGCAACTGCATCGCATGCACTGGGCAAGGATGGCACTGGACATTACCTGGTGGTACTCAATCTGGAGCAAACTGAAACAGTCTGTAATTACATCATCAACGGTGGTGATAAGCAGACTTTTCTGGATTATTTCGCGGGTGCTACTTCACCTGGTTTTGATCCGGATGTTCATTTGCAGACTGTTGGTGTGGCCAATCAGACGACCATGATGCGCGGTGAGACGGAAGAAGTTCAACGCCGGATCCAGGATGCTATTGCAAAACGTGATGGCGCCAGCGGTACTGCTAACTACAGGTTTTTCGATACCATCTGCGGGGCCACCCAGGATCGACAGGATGCTTTGCATGTAATGCTCCAACTTTCCATGGATCTGCTGATCGTAGTCGGTGGCTACAATAGCTCGAATACTACTCACCTGGCAGAAATGGGTGAGGCCAAACTGCCAACGTATTTCATCCGTAATGCCGAGCGCATGCAGTCGCAGCAGCAAATAACTCATTTCAATATTCACCAGAAAAAGGAAATCGACACTGCGGATTGGCTGCCCGAGAAAGCTCACCTGGTAGCCGGTGTAACTGCAGGTGCCTCGTGTCCCAATAATTTGATTGAAGACACGATCATCCGCTTGTTTGAATTGCGTGGCGTCAGCAGGGAGCAACTGCTGAACAGTTAACTTGCTTGCAGTGGCTGCCTTGGTTAGTGAGCGGCCTGCACAGCCAGCGCCCACCAGCACGATTAAATGATTGCCCAATAGCAGCGATTGATTATGTCACATAAAACGATTCGAAAGACAGTTTGGGGCCTGGAAATTGAAGCACACCCGGTCGTATTTCCTATTTCTGCGGTCTTGATCATTTGCTTCGTCTTGCTGGCAGCACTCTTTCCAGGCAGGTCATTAATGGCCTTTGACTGGTTGCAGAACTGGATTGCCGGCCAGTTTTCCTGGCTCTACATCCTTTCAATGTCAGGGTTTCTGGTATTTGCGATCTGGCTGGCTTTCAGTAAGTTTGGTAAGATTCGATTAGGGCCCGATGGAGAAAAACCGGAATTTAATCGGCTGGCCTGGTTTGCCATGCTGTTCAGTGCGGGTATGGGAATCGGCATGCTGTTTTGGGGGGTAGCCGAACCTATGTGGCACTACCTGGCACCACCGGGAGGAGAGGGTGAGACCCTGGTGGCTGCCAAGCGGGCGATGGGCTTAACGATGTTCCACTGGGGATTACACCCGTGGGCTCTCTATGCGGTTGTTGCACTGGCATTGGCCTACTTTGGATTTAGACGCGGGTTACCATTGAGCTTTCGTTCAGTATTTTATCCACTGCTCGGGGAGCGCATCCACGGGCGGATCGGCGATGTGATTGATATTATGGCGGTGTTGGCCACGCTGTTCGGTCTCGCGACTTCACTTGGACTGGGTGCCAAGCAAGTCAATGCCGGCTTTAATTACGTCTTTGGTCTGCCTCAGGAAACCTGGATTCAGGTGATCTTGATTGGCTGTATTACCTTGTTAGCGGTCGCATCGCTGGTGTCTGGTTTACATGCAGGGATTCGCCGTTTGAGCGAGGCTAATATGTGTCTGGCCGGCTTGCTGTTGGTCTTCTTGTTAATCGCCGGGCCGACCGTTTACCTGTTGAACTCATTAGTCAACAATGTCGGCTCCTACCTGCAACAACTGCCACAAAATTCTTTTTGGACGGCCAGCTATGCCTCCAGCTCAAATAGCGACTGGCTGGGTAGTTGGACTGTCTTTTACTGGGGTTGGTGGATTGCATGGTCACCATTTGTCGGTATGTTTATTGCCCGGATTTCCAAAGGTCGCACCATCAGGGAGTTTGTATTCGGGGTGTTATTGGTACCGACAGCGGTTAGCCTGGTGTGGATGACTGGATTCGGCAATACTGCTATCCACCAGGAGATCTATACCGAGCTTGGTAGCAACCAGGCTGCAACCGGCTATGACTACGCTCCACGTGCTTATCAGTTGCAGCAACTTGATCCAGCCAGTGGCTTACCGCAATCTGCTGATGGAGAATGGCTGCTGGCTCCAAGTGCCAAGCCGGTGGTAAATCCGGTAAATGTTAAGTTGCAAAAGGAAACCGATGACGGTTACCTGACCCAGCAAGGTACAGCAGTTGAGTATCTGCGCGGGGTACTGGTGCACAAGGATACCTGGACACCGTATCAACCGGCCACAGATGAAATTTATACGGGAGCATTTCTGTCTGAGGAAAAACGGCTGACGCTGGGTGGTTACATAGCCAGCCCTGTCCTTGACCAAAATCTTAGTGGTAAAGTGGATGGCACTGCCACTGCGATGTTCGTCATGCTGAGCGCCTATCCGTGGGCGGCCGTGACGGCACTGATCGGGACAGTCAGCGTTATTTTATTTTTTGTGACTTCATCGGACTCAGCGTCGCTGGTAGCAGATATTATTGCCTCGGGTGGCAGTCAGAACCCGACCTTGGGGACCCGCTTATTCTGGGGGGTGCTGGAAGGTTGTTTGGCAGCGGTGCTGCTAATGGCAGGTGGTCTCAAGGCATTACAAACCGGCTCTATCACGATTGGGTTACCATTTTGTCTGCTGGTAATTTTAATGTGCTTCAGTTTAGCACGAGGATTGTATCGGGAAGCTGCCGGTGAGATTCCGGAAGCCCATAAAAAGTTTATCAAAAAGACTAAAGTTCAAGCCGGTTGATTGATTTGCTGTTAGCAGTTTAAGGGGGCCGGCTGATCGTCTTCTCGCGGATGCTTTAATTGAGCATGACAGGGCGATTGATTATGACTATAACTAGCCAGCATGTGTTGGGTGAAGGCAGTTATAATTTGTTTGCTGATCTGCTCCTGCAGTCTGGCTTCTGCAATAGCGCAAGCGGACATTAAGGCTGGCAGTGAGGACCTTGTTTTCACCTGGGAGGGAAGCGCGCGCAAAGGTACTATCACTGGATTTCAGGATGGCTATCTGAAGTTCTCGGTCGATCTGCCTGATGGCGTCGGGCAGGCCGAGGTTTCTGTTCCACGCCAGCAAGTGAAACGGATCAGCCTGGCTCAATCGAAATCTGAGCAGCAGGCGCTGGAAAATAATGATCTTGAGCAATTGGCTAAGATCTGGTCGGCCCGCAAACAATACCTCGTACTTGAGAAATCGGACAGCGGCCAGTTTGGTCTGGCTTATGCTGAATGCCTGCTGGAGCGTGCAGCGGATGGTGATGTTGACGCAGCCATTGAAATTTTTAGTGATATCGAAGCCAATGACTGGAATATCGAACGCCGGGCACTGGCTAATAATGGCAAGCTGCGCAGTATGATTGCTTCCGGTATGGCAGGTGAAGCGGTCGAGCAAGCTAGGGAGTTGGCTGAGCAATCGGAAGATCCGGAAGTCCTTATCGAAGCCAAGTACGTGCTGGCGACTGCAGCCAGAGAGCAACTTGATCAACTGCTTGAAGAGAACCCTCGCTGGCAGGAAGATCAATGGGTGCGCCCGGAGCGCTACCGCCTGTACCATGAAGCGTTAAATTACTATCTGTTTCCTTACCTATTCCATGGCACTTACGCTAAACCGGCGGCGCGGGGATTGTGGGGCGCTATTGAAGTCTATTTACAGGCTGGTGAGGAAGAGCTTGCCGCAGAGACAGCCCGGGACCTGCTCGTGTTATACGGGGATACCGAGCATGCTAAGCGGGCAGCGGAGCTGCTGGAGGTAGCAGCAGAAAACCCAACACAGGAGGGTGCATGAGCGAAGCGATCTTTAGCGGGCCATCGGAAGAGCGTAGCAAGCATCAGCGGCGAAAGGTTATCGGTGCGATTGTCATCGGCAGCATCATTGTTCACGTAGCAGGTGGCCTGGTGGCTGGCGTTTGGATTGTTGCAAAATATTTTACTCCGCCACCGGCCACGTTTGAGGTCAAAAAAGATTTAAAAATCCCGCCCAAGGAACGTGAAAACAGGATGCGCATGGCTGAATTTGATGCGCTTACCCCAAAACCAACTCTCAACGAAAAGCTTGCCAGCCTCAGGCCGACCGAATTTGCCTTGCCGGATTTACCGGAAGTTCCATTGGATCAAATGTTGCCGCTTGATCCGTCATCGTTGGTCTCTGAGCAGGTAACCAGCCTGGTTGGTACTGCCGGACTTGGAGCAGGTGGTGATGGTGGTGGCGATGGCGGCAGTGGTGGTACCGGTGGTGCATTCAGTTTTTTTGGGATCGAGTCGACTGGCCAGCGCATCCTGCTGATGTTTGATGTTTCAACCAGCGTGGTCAACAAAGCGGAAGCCAGTGGTGTCCCATTGAGTGAAATCAAGCAACAGACACTGGAGCTGATCGATAGTCTTGGTGCCAGTGCGAGCTTCAATCTCGTGCAATTTACCCGAAACTATAATTTCTTCCAGGACCAACTGGTACCTGCCACCGATGGCAATAAGCAGGCTGCGCGCGACTGGGTCATCAATAAGTGGACCGAGAAAGGCTCGTTGGCCAGTGGCGGGGAGGTGGTGCGCAATCCGCAGGGTCTGGCCACCCTCTTGCCCAAGGCATTTTCCCTGGAACCGGATGTGATTTTTCTGATCTCCGATGGCAGCTTCCAAATGAGTGATCCCAGTGGCGAGAACTCGTTCGGGGTTACTATCGAGTACCGGGATATCGATAAGCTGATTAAGGAAAATACAGAAACGAGAGGCGTTGAAGTCCCAATCAACTTTATTGGATTTGAAATGAAGGACGAGGACCGCCGCAGTTATCGCCGCATTTTTCGTCGGACCGGCGGCAAGTTCAGGGACTTGTAGAATGTGCGGGGGCGACAGGGGCTTTAGTTTGACTCTTGTTTGAAGCGCTTTCCTTGAGCGCATAATCCAATGCTTCTTCGAACGGGAAGCTTTCCAGTTTGGCGGCCAACTCAGGATCGCTGGTAAGGTTGATGATTTTTGGGTGAACGATTAGTTTGAGGTAGGCTTTATCATTAACTAATTGCATGACTTCCCGGTCTTGTGCCAGTTCCGCAATTCGGGGCTGCCGCATGAGTTCTTCAACACCGGGAAATTTCATGAACTGTTGCGAGGCCTGTTCGTCGGCTAGCATTTTGGCGGTGCGCTCGATCATGCTATATGCCTGCTCAGGGATCACATCTACCAGATCGAGTGTTGGAGTTACCACGCCGGTATCAACCGAAGCTTTTAAGCGTGCAATGGTCGTGACCAGTTGGGGTAATCTGGCCGTGTTCTCGTTATCAGTTTGCTTAGCCACTTCCAGCCTGCTATCGGCTACCAGGCCGACCAGGCGTAACGCCATCAGCATCAGCCAAACCAGGAGTACCCCAGTGACTGCGCCAACCGCTGAACCACTGATCCCATAAATGAGCTTTAACAATCCTGATTCCTGGTCGCGGGTTCGTTTGAGTACAGCAATGGCTACCAGGCTCAGGATCACGAAGGTGACTAAGGAAATGATGACCCCGGATACCAGTGCCAGTACAAAGCCGGGCAGGGCAATCCGGTCAGCAAAGGCTGTGGCAACAGTTTGACCACCTAAATAACCGGCTGCGATTGCAAATAACAAGATGACGATGCGTGCCAGCATGCGCGCCGGGCCTGCCGACCAACCACTGAAGACTTGAAAGAGCACAACCAGCCCGGCTGCTATCCAGAAGCCGGTTTGCATGGACTCGGATGGTTCCATGACAATTAACTGCCAGAACTCAAAGTTGCGGGCCAGTCAGGACTTTGGGCGCGTTGACGCAGCAGGTGATCGCACAGCACCAGGTTGACCATGGTTTCGACCATGGGAACCGCACGTGGCAAGACGCACGGATCATGGCGCCCACGTGCAGCCAGTTCGGTATCTTCACCGGATGGTGTTACTGTCTGTTGAGTCTTCATGACTGTTGCGGTCGGCTTGAAAGCAACTCTGAAATAAATGTCTTCACCATTGCTGATCCCGCCCTGGATACCACCGGATAAATTTGTCGTGGTGCGAATCCTGCCGTTGTCCATTTGAAAGGCATCATTGTGTTCGAGGCCGGTCAGCCTGGTGGCGGCAAAGCCGGAACCGATTTCAAACCCGCGGGTGGCCGGCAGACTCATTATGGCACTCGCCAGCGCGGCATCCAATTTATCGAAGACCGGCTCACCAAGCCCGGGAGCGGCACCGCGAACCACGCATTCAATAAGACCACCAACTGAATTGCCGGAACTGCGCATTTGCTTGACCAACTCGATCATGCTGGCAGCAGCTTGCGGGTCCGGGCAGCGTACAATGTTGTCTTCAATGGCCTCGGTGGTCACTGAGCTCCGATCGATCTGTGCGTCGATAGTATGGATAGAAGTCACGTAAGCCAGGCACTGGTACTCCGGCATGGCAGTTGTCAGGATTTTTTTTGCGACCGCGCCGGCGGCGACCCGTCCGATCGTTTCGCGTGCCGATGAGCGTCCACCTCCCTGGTGGTTGCGCACCCCGTACTTGGCATCGTAAGTGTAGTCGGCATGCGATGGCCGGTAGGCTGTCTTCATTTCAGAATAGGCTTCCGGCCGTGCATCCTGATTATCGACCATAATCATGATTGGGGTACCAAGGGCGACACCCTCGAATACCCCGGAGAGGATCCGGCAGCGATCAGCTTCCTTGCGAGGTGTGACTATCTCACTTTGACCGGGGCGTCGGCGATCCAACTCATACTGGATTTCAGCCTCTGAAATCGGTAATCTTGGTGGGCAACCATCGATCACAACGCCTACTCCACCACCATGGGACTCACCCCAGGTGCTAATGCGGAATAGTGTTCCTAATTGACTCGACATAAGCTGTTATATTTCCCGCATCAGCACGGAAGTGCGACAAAAAAATTGGTTGGCGATCCCAGCTCGCTTATCCAGCAGGAAAAATCTTTTCGACCGCTTTAATCCGGTAATCGAAGATCTCCTGTAATTGGGGTGCTACCACTAAAGGATGCGCGACTTCCGAAAATGGTGAAAGCGGCAATTGGTAATGGACCAGATCACGCATTTGCACCTTGTTGTCGTCCAGTGGTTCGAAGAAATGTTGGTGGTGCCAGACGGAATAAGGACCGACCCGCTGTTCATCACAAAAATATTCCAGCCGACGGACATAGGAAATTTCAGTCAGCCAGATCAGAGGAATCCCAAGCAGTGGCTTTACCCGGTACTCGATCATCAGGCCTTCATAAATTTCCGGGGGCAGATCACTCATGATATGAAAGCCCAGGTGGGATGGAGTTATTTTCGCCAGATTGGAGGGGTCCGAAAAGAATTTCCAGCAGGTCTCGATATCAGTATGCACGGTTTGATGCCGTTCCAGTGTGTGTACTACCATGATTATTAAGAACGCATGTCTGGATTGCTACTACGCAAATTATTAGATCACTGTTTGCTCTGGTTATCCACCTGAGCTGATGGGGATTCCTCTTGCTGCTCATCCGGTGGAGGCTTTTTGTCATCAATCTGCTGCTGGACTCGTTTTTCCCAGATATAACGCTTGAGCAGCACCTTGAGGGTAGCTGTGAGTGGTACGGCCAGGATCGCACCCAGCAAGCCACCGAGCAACAACGACCAACCAAGCATCGAGACGATCACGGTTAGCGGGTGCAGACCAACCGAGTCGCCTACAATTTTTGGAGAAATAAAGAGCCCTTCGATTTGCTGGACGACGATAAATATAACAGTTACTACCGCAGGGTAGAGCCATTCTCCCGGCCATTGGACCAGGGCGATCAGCACGGCTGGCAGCCAGCACAGTAAAATTCCGATAAATGGAATCAGGCCGAGTACGCCGACCATCAGGCCGATCAACAAAGCAAAATCCAAACCCAGTATGAGTAAGCCGACGGCGGTCAAGGCCCCATCAATCAACGAGACCACCAACTGACCGCGAAAGAAATTGATCAGATAGCCGTTGATTTCAGACAATGTCTCGACCACTTCATTTTTGAATTTCGAGGTGCGTAGCGGCAGGTAACGGGACCATTCTTGGGAGATTGTCGGGCTTTCTTTCAGGAAGAAAAATAAATAGACCGGCACCAGGATCAGGCTCAGCAGGAACCCGAATGCGCCCAGGAATCCGCCCACGCTGCGGCGCAGGAAAGCTGCAGTATTTTTTGCTAATGTCGGTAACTGCTCTTGTAGCCAGCTGGCCAATTCATTAAATAGCGGAGTGAATTCTGAAGGAGGTTCATCGAGTGAAATTTCCGCTTGGTTTTCACTCGCTACAGGTGCAGCAGTTGTGTCCGTGGCGGGATCGGGTGCCTCAGTCGAATCGGATTGAATTTCTTCTGTAACCGGTGGTTGTTCATTGCTGGAGACCAGTTGGCGCAGAAATTGACCGGCCATCGGAATGTCATAGAGCCCGAAGCGGTCGGCATTATCTTCGGTAAACTCGGCCAGTTGCTTGCGTGCGGAGTCGGCATAGGTCGGCAATTTATTGGCAAACGACTGGCCCTGCCGGTAAATCGTTGGTGCCACCCAGAAAAATAGCGCCGTGACAAGTAAGGTAACGACAATAAAGACCGCCACGACTGCCCGCAAGCGCGAGAGACCTGCTTTGCAGAGCCAGCGGACCACCGGCTCCAGCAGGTAAGCGATCACCCCGGCGATTGCTACCGGTATCAACAGCGGTTGCAAAAAGCTGACAACCTGGGCCAGCAGCCAGATGACCAGTACCGCGATAGCCGCTATGATCAAGATCGAAACAGCAGTGAGGCTGTTCCACATGGTCTTGAGTTGCCACTCTGTCGGATACTTTGACACTTTGGAATACTAGCAGGCGGTTAATGACGGCTGCCAGCATATTTGCCGAATGAGTCGCTGGCTATTCTGGGGCTGAAATGCTATCCAGCGCTATCCAATGCCTGCCTGCTGCAGATTGATCGGCATGTTCTACCAGAGCCAGCTCCATGTCGACCTCGATCACTGATAAGCGGGTTCCGGCCGGCAATTGTGTGATTCGGCCTGACGTGATGCGCTCAGCTATATCTATACCAGTGTGGTGGGCGAATAATGCGTCCCGCAGCTCAGCTGCTTGCTCCGAGGTAAAGACAGGACCATCGCCTTTGGTAATTACGATTTGCCCGGGAGCAAATGGTGGTTTCGGAATTCGTGAATAATCGACGCCAAAATGCAGGGCTGCCTGCCAGCCAATGACAGCCGCAGCGACACAAGCAAAACTGAACATGAGCCAGCGCATCGAGGGTAGGGGAACCGGTATTAATAAATGATATTAATCGGTGGTGCTACAATTTTGGCGCCACCTTCCAGCAATGTGCCCTCGGTTTTTTCTATCGAGTGGACGATGTTATTTTCGAATTCCACCGCCATCCGACCATCCGGCACTTTGACATATATGGTTTCGTTGAACGGCCTGTTGAAGCGATCATAAGCTGTCCTGGTCTGCGGGATGTACTTGTAGGTTATATACTCCCACAGGTCCAGCCGACCAGCGGGATCGATGCGTAGAGATTTTTTTTCCGGTTTCCCGAGGCTTTTGCGGACTTCCTCTGACGTCATCCCTACGGCTACTTCCTTATTGGCAATCAGGTCGGCAACTATGGCTTGTCGCTTGGCTGCCTTTTCGAGGTTGGCGACAAACTCTGCACTGATTTGAGGCAGTGCTTTGGCCGGAACCCAGCCTGCCACCTGCCCTTGCTGGGCCTTGCCACGAATTCGATAGGCATTGGCAGATACCGCCAGCAGTTCGATCTGCTGAGGAATCCGCAGGGTACCGAGATAGCGTTTCAGTTGAATATCAAAATAGGTGTCGATCTGATTCTCAATGGCAAGCTTGACCGCTGGTACACCAAGATCCTCCAGGTGAATGCTGCCTTGATCACGGGCTAACCCGGACGGCTGCGAACTGGCGGTAGTTAGCGCAGCCAGCAGAGCCAGAGTGGCAAGCGGAACTAATTTCATAATGTTACTTTATTCTAATTTGTAGTGTGTTGCGAATGGAAATTCTTGCCGCCAAGTATCAGCCGACTACGTTGCTACATGTATGGACACGGGTGAACTAACTCAATCGCAGTCACTATTCCGTCGTGCTAAGGAACACATTCCCGGCGGTGTCAACTCGCCGGTACGGGCGTTTCGCGGGGTCGGTGGTGAGCCATTCTTTGTCGACAGCGCGGCCGGAGCGCGATTGCATACTGTCGATGGCCGGGAATTGATTGATTATGTTGGTACCTGGGGACCGGCGATTCTCGGGCATGCACCGCAGGTGGTGGTCGAGGCGGTGCGTGAGACTGCTGGCCGGGCCACCAGCTTTGGCATCCCCAATCCGCTCGAAGTCGAGATGGCGGAATTGATTTGCGACTGGGTGCCTTCAGTTGAAAAAGTCCGGATGGTCAATAGTGGTACCGAAGCGACCATGTCATGCATCCGTCTGGCGCGCGGGTTTACCGGGCGTGATCGGGTGATTAAATTTGCCGGCTGTTACCATGGCCATGTCGATTCATTACTGGTCAAAGCAGGCAGTGGAGCGCTGACCCACGGTGAACCGGATAGTGCCGGAGTGCCGGCAGCATTCGCCGACCTGACGGTAACCTTACCATTTAATGATATCGCGGCGGTGGAGCAGGCACTGGAGGCCTATCCTGATGAAGTTGCGGCCATCATTCTGGAGCCATTACCGGCCAATGCCGGGCTGATTCCGCCAGTCGATGGATACCTGGATCAACTGCATGAGCTGACGCAGAAGCATGGTGTGGTTCTAATTTTTGATGAAGTTATGACCGGCTTCCGCGTTGCAAAAGGTGGCTACCAGGAGCTGTGCGGTGTGACCCCGGATCTGACTGCGATGGGGAAAGTGATCGGTGGCGGGTTACCCGTAGGTGCTTTTGGCGGGCGCGCGGAGATCATGGATTACCTGTCGCCTGACGGCCCGGTGTACCAGGCAGGAACATTATCCGGCAACCCGCTGGCGATGGCCGCCGGGCTGGCCCAGCTACGCGAACTCGAGCGTCGTGACGGGTGGCAGCAGCTGGCTAAGCTGGGGCAGGCAATGGCCGATGAAGTCACAAGTTTAATCAAGCACCATGACCTGCCGCTAACCTACCACCATTGCGGGTCGATGTTCTGTTTATTTTTTTCGCCCGGGCCAATCCGCAATATCGATGATGCTCTCGCCTGCGATAAGCAGGCCTTTGCCCGCTATTTCCACGCCTGCCTCGACGCCGGGGTGTACTTTGCCCCGTCGCAATTCGAAGCCGGTTTCATCTCGCTGGCACATACTATTGAGGATCTGAAAGAGACTGCGCGCGTAGTTACGCAGACATTAAAATCAATCGGCGGAAAATAAAAATTGATAGCTCACGGGTAGCGCCAGTTTGGCAACTATCGGCTCTGTGTCTTAGCAAAATTTTCGACCAGCTTATCTTTGACCTCACGGCAGTAGACGGTGATGTCGTTGGCTTGGAGGATGCCGGAGACGATGACCACGCGTTGGGCGCCGGCGGCCAGGATCTGCTCAAGATTTTCGAGCTTGATCCCACCGATGCAGAAGATCGGGAGGTTGACCAGTGAGTGAACTTGCTCGATGTCGTCGATGCCAATCGGCTGGTAATCCGGTTTGGTCGGGGTGGCAAACAGCGGGCCAAAGCCGATGTAGTCCGGTGACTCCGCAATGGCAGCAGTTGCCTGGGTGACGCTGTGGGTTGATTTGCCGACCAGGATCGGCTGGGCGCTGGCGGAGCGAGCGGCTGAAATCGGGTCATCATCCTGGCCGACATGGCAGCCGTTGGCCCCGCAGGTTGTGACTAGCGCGGGGTGGTCATTGATGATGAATGGAACTTCGCGGGTGGCCAGCAACGGGGCGAGGCCGGTAGCCATCTGTTGGATTTCGTCAGGCGTTGAATCCTTCGCGCGCAGCTGAATGATATCGACACCGCCACCGATCATTTGTGTGGCATAGTCGGGTAGTTGGTCCGGGCTGATGTATGACAAATCCAGGATCCCGTAGAGCAGGCATTCGTTAAGCGGTCGCATCAGATAACGATCCAACGAGGATTGTGTTTATGCAAGCGGGGATGTCAGACTATGGTAGCTGTATATGACCTACGAGCGATTTGAAGATTTACCAGTTTGGCAGGAAGCTATCGAGCTTGCCGAAGGTTGCGATGACTTTCTGCTGGCAGCCAAAGACAACATCTCATGGTCAAAGCGGGATCAGCTTGAGCGAGCCTCGCTATCTGTATCGAATAATATAGCTGAAGGTTTTGAAAGAGGAACTACCAGTGAGTTGCTATACTTTCTTTATATTGCCAGAGGTTCTGCCGGTGAGGTGCGGTCAATGCTTTGCTATTTTGAGCGGCGGCCCGCATTGAAGGATTTCAAATTTGAAATCATCTGCAGAATCTTGTTCAAAGCAGCTCAGAGCGTGGGCAGATTCTTTGCAGAACTCAGGGATCAAAGGGCAAAGACACTTAACAGCTCATTCAAAAGAAAATTTCCTCAAGCAAAAACAAAATGAGCAAGGAATAAAAAAACTTAATCAGATACTAGCCCGGATCAATCACAAACTTCGTAGCGAGACGCAGCGTGAGGTGC
>CAZHRP010000017.1:5964-20171 GCA_964535055.1 uncultured Chthoniobacteraceae bacterium | reverse complement strand
CAAGCACCTCACGCTGCGTCTCGCTACGAAGTTTGTGATTGATCCGGGCTAGCGTAGCGCGCGACCTATCTGCTAATCATTCAGTAAGTAACAACTGGCAACGTTTTAGTCTACCGGCTTGCGCAATACCGCGAAGTTAGCCACCTCGAACTCTGCTGCAGGTTGGAAGGAACTATCCAACCAATTGGTGCTGGTGCAGGTGACCAGCCACTGCAAGTGATTGGGCAGTGACGTGAACAATGCGTGCCTGCGAGTTTGATCGAGCTCCCCGAAAACATCATCGATTAAATAGACCGGCTGCATTCCTTCATCGTGATCACTGAGCAGTTCCCCTTCGGCCATACGCAGTGCTAATGCAATGGTGCGCTGCTGGCCTTCAGAGGCAAATTCGGCGGCCCGCATATTATTCAATTTGAAGGTGATCACGTCACGATGCGGGCCATGCAGGGTTTGGCGTAGCCTGATTTCCTCAGTTTTATCAGCAGTAAGTTTAGCCGCCAAATTGGCACCGGCACTGGGTTCATAATCGATATCAATGACACCGGAGCCGGATGAAATTAAATGATACGAATTTCGTACATAGACGCGTAGTTTTTCCAGCAGGTTACGTCGGAGCCTGGTCAACTCATCACCATGACGCGCAAGTTCCGCGGTAAATGCTTGCAGCTCCGCACGATCGATGCTGCCCGGAGTTTTGAGTAAACGGTTACGTGCCTGGAGCGCTTTCTCGTAGCTGCGTGCGGTGAGCCGATAACCGGGGATAATTTGAGCGCCCAGTAAATCCAGCAATCGTCTGCGTCCGGCATCACTGTTTCTGACCAGCCGGATATCATCATTGGCAAAGTAGACTGCCTTCCCGACCGTCAGATATTCGGCTGCAGAAGATTGAACCAATGAATCCAGTGCCAGTTTGCGGCGTGTCTTGCTATAATAGAATTGCAGGTGGCGACCTCCATAATGGCCATCGATTACCAGGCCATGCGCCTGATGCCGAATCAGGGTAGCAAGTTGTGCAGAGCGCGGGGAGTTGAGCCTCAGCATGACACAAACCGCTTCCAGGAGTGAGGTCTTACCTTGAGCATTGGCGCCGCAGATTAAGTTAATGCCGGGTTCGAAAGTAACTTTTAGTGAGTGGTAGCAGCGGAAATCGCGCAATTTTATGTCAGTTACACAAGCGGGCGGTTTCATGCCAACATTCAAGAAGGCTGCACATTTAGAGGACTTGAGGTTCGCCTTCTTTGAGGATTCGCAAGTGCTCGAGTTGCTGGTGCTGTTGGGCAGCCTGTTCCAGTCTTTCGAGGGGCTCATGTAGCGGTTCGTAACTGAGACGGAAGCTGCCATAATGCATCGGGACCAGCAACTTGGCTTGCAAGTCAATAAATGTTTGCATTGCTTGCTCGGGGTTCATGTGAACCTCACGACCACTGGGTGGATCGTAGGCACCAATCGGCAGCAGGGAAATTTCGATATCCTTGCGCTGACCGATTTCGCGGAAGCCATCAAAGTAGGCACTGTCGCCGCAATGATAAACCGAACGTCCGTCAAACGCGACTAGGTAACCACCGTAGCCTCGATGGGAATCATGTAACACTCTGGCACCCCAGTGTGCGCAGGGCGTTAGAGTAAGCTGCAAATTGCCGAGCTTCAGTTCCTCCCATTCGTCCAGTTCGTGTACATCACGGAAACCAAGATCATGTACCAGGTTACCAACTCCGGCAGGTACTACGATCGGTTGGTGGCTGGCAATTTTTCGCAGTGAGTTGCGGTCGAGATGGTCGAAGTGAGCATGGGTAATCAGGACCAGGTCGATGTCCGGCAGATTATGGATGCAGAGTCCGGGATGCTTGAGACGCTTGACTATTTTTAACCAGTTGGCCCAATTGGGATCGATCAGTATGTTGGCATGGGCGGTCCGCAGCAGGAAGGAAGCGTGACCGATCCAAGTGATACAGACTTTTCCTTTTTGCACCGGGGTAAACGCCGGCTGAAGCTTAGCGCCTTTGCGTTTGGAAAAAATACTGGGAATCAGAACTTCGGTTAAAAAGTTCCGCTTGTGCCAGTCACCCTTGGGCAATAGGCCGACAGTATTCTTGCTGGCTGACACTGCGCGCCCGCGTCGCGCCCGGCCAGCAGACTGCGTTGATTGAGAATGAGATTTATTCTTTGCCATAGCCCCAAGACATGAACATAATACTTTATCAGGCAATGACCAGCACTGAAATAGAGATGCAGGACAGCAAGCGCCGTTTGCGAAAGGAAATTCGCAATTCGCTGGCTGGATTTCAACGTGTTGAAAGGCGCGAGGCATCTTGTAAAATAGTGCAGCTAATTGCGGGGTTGAATGTTTGGCGGTCGGCAACTGGTGTGTTGGCCTATGCACCGATACCCGACGAACCAGATATCACTCCTTTGCTGGCCGCTTTTTCCGGTTCAGTTCACCTCCCGGTCGTCAATAACAATGAAGTGATGATCCGGCCATTTACCCCTGATGCTGCAATAGTTCCAGGTGAACGCGGTAATCTTGAGCCGGATACCGATGAATTTTCAAACCTCGAAACTATCGAAATCGCTCTGGTACCCGGTCGGGCATTTACTGCGGGTGGCCTCAGGCTCGGACGTGGCGGTGGCCATTACGATCGGATCCTGACAAAGTTACCTGAGAATTGTCTACTGGTCGGCATCGGCTTTGCGTTGCAGTTGCTGGATGCTGTGCCGCAGCAGGCACACGACATAGTAATGCATGCAGTGGTCACCGAATACGGGGTGTACAGCAAGCATCCTCTAGTGGCCGTTGATTGAAATTTCAAACTGGGGTAACAGGGCAATGGCATCCTGCCCTGACTCGAACCTTCCAAAATAGCTGCCGGAAACACAACTGCCTTCGGCTATGGATAAATAGCTGCTGTAGCAAAACGCGCCTCCACCCTCAATCACGGGTGTTTCGCCAATAACACCATCGCCTTCGACAATATGGACTTGGCCGGAACAGCCGGTAACGATCCACTTGCGACGCAAGACGACCAACGGTTCATGCCCCTGATTGGTTAACCTGATATTATAGATAAAACCGTAGGGACGTTCCGCACAGGTTTCCAGCCGCGCATCGTAGGCTACCTTTTCCAGTCGTGCGCAAAATAGCTGAGGCTCTGACATATTAGTATTGAGCTGTTACTGGAGTAATTTTGCTGAGCACAAGCGGTGACATTCAACTGCTTGTTAAGTGCTTATTTTTACTAGTGCTGATAACCGTTTGCACTTCGCCAACCAGCTTGGTCATTGAATACGGTTTTTCGATAAAGCCGAGAGCACCTTTTGCGAGCATGTCGTCGGTATCAATGTCAGGTGAGTAGCCGCTGCTGATCATCACCGGAGCATCCTGTTTGATCTCCTGTAGTTTGCTGAAACACTCTCTGCCATCCATTTTAGGCATTGTCAAATCTAGCAACACTAAATCGATCTCATCAGCATGCCTTGAAAAAACCTCTACTCCCTGTTGACCATCGGCAGCAGTCAGGACTCTGCATGAAAGATCCTCTAGCGCAATTGCACATAAGCTGCGGATGTCTTCTTCATCGTCAACAACCAATACGGTGCAATTTTTTAATTCGCGAATTGCCGGTGATGGACTGGATTTCAAATCAAAGCTTTCGGCGCTTTTGTCGGTTGCAGGCAAATAGATGGAAAAACGTGAACCTAAATTGGGGGCACTTTCTACCTCGACAAAACCGAAGTGTTGTTTGACCGCCCCGTATACCATCGACAAGCCGAGTCCGGAGCCGACACCGGTTTCTTTGGTGGTGTAAAATGGCTCAAATATTCTGGACAGGAGGTCTTTCGGGATTCCAACTCCATCGTCCTCAACATCCAGCACCACGAACTGGTGCTCAGCGGTTGCTTCGTCGGACTGATTGTCATAGCCCAAACGGGTGGAAAATTTAATAGTGCCGGATCCCAGTATGGCATCACGCGCATTGACCGCCAACTGGGTAATGGCTTCGGTCATTTGGGCAGGATCTGCAGAAACGTTGGGCAAGTCGGGTGCCAGTTCCAGATCGATATTAATGGGTTGGCGGATAGCATGTTCCAACATGCCAACGACATCACGTACCAGAACGTTTAAATTGAGTACGCGCGGCAGGTGGGGATTTTTGCGGCTGAAGGCTAGTAGGTTACGTGTGAGGTCTGAAGCACGGTGGGAACTACGAATTATCTGATCCAGTTTGTTGAGCGCTTGAGGGTTCGACTCCAGGTCGACCTTCAAGGCTGAGGTATAGCCAAGTATAGCAGTAAGGATGTTGTTAAAGTCATGGGCAATGCCGCCTGCCAAAGTTCCCAGGCCTTCCATTTTTTGGGTGTGCAACAATTGTTGCTCGAGATTCTTGTCGTGGGTAATATCACGGACCCGCAGGAGAATGCCTGCGACCATGTTTTCCTGGTCTGTAGCTGGCCAGGCAGACAGGCGTAAAACGCGATAATCTTTGTCCTGCAGAATGAGTTCATGGACGGCAGTTTGCTGAGGAATTTGGAGGAAGACATCAATCCAATCAGCATCGTTTTCAGAGGTACTGAGTCGTGGCTTTATCAGCTCTGTTAGCTCGTCAGTGGAGATTCCATCGATAGGGTGTGCTTCGATCCCAAGGAGTTTAATAAACAGTGGGTTGTAAGAACTCACCTGTAACTTATTGCCAGTCGCAAGGGCCAGCAGGATCCCCTCGGTGGATGTTTGGATGACATTTTCCAGAAATAGTTCCCGCAAGTTAGGTGGCTGCGTATGCGTGTCAGTTGGCAAACTCACTGCGCTTTTGATAACATCCTGCATACTAGAAAATACCAAAGAATCTGGTTATTTAAAATAAGAATATTGTTTGGGAGAGATTGTAAGTTCCAGCCGCTGCATAACTTGCAGCATATCCTCCCAAACCTTGCGCTTTTCGGTGTTTGAATTATTTCTCAGCAAATAAGCCGGGTGGTAGGTAGCCATGACTGGAACACCATCGAGATCATGCCATTTTCCTCGTAATTCTTTCATCGGATGGGTTGTTCCGAAGAGGCCTTCCATAGCAACAGCGCCAAGTGCAACAATGACGTGCGGTTGGATGATTCTGATTTGGCGGAGCAGGTATGGCAGGCAGGTTTGCATTTCCATTACTGTTGGGCGGCGGTTACCGGTGCTGCCGCTGGGGGTATCGGGACGGCATTTGAGTACATTGGCAATGTAAACAGAATCACGTGACAGCCCCATTGCTTCGATGATTTTGGTAAGTAGTTGACCGGCCGCACCGACAAAGGGTTCGCCCTGCAGATCTTCGTCGGCACCGGGTGCTTCGCCGACAAACATCAGCTCGGCCGATGGACTGCCAATACCAAACACCACGTTGCGGCGAGTAGCTGCCAAGTGTGCACATTTTTTGCATGGCATCACTTCGTTACGCAATTGTTCCAGTGGGTTTGCAGCGGCAGCCAACTGGTGCAGTACGGCGAGTGAAGCACGACCGCATTGTCGGCTGTCCAACTCTGCTAATGCCTCCATGGTAAAAGCTATGGCTTGTTGAAATTTGTTCATGGTAGGTCTTGCCAATTGATGGCAGAGACTTGGCGGAAATCTTCTGGTACCCTTGCCACAAATGCCAAGCGTTTTCCCGTATCAGGGTGGGGCAGTGCCAGCTTCCAGGCATGTAACAATTGGCGTGCATGACTATTATCCGATCGAGGATTATAAGTACGGTCACCCAGTACCGGATGGCCCAGTGCCTGCAGGTGGACGCGGATCTGGTGGGTGCGACCGGTAGTAATCCGGCACTCCAGCAATGTGGCTCCGGTAATGGTTGCCAGCGTGCGGTAAATAGTTTCGGCGGGTCGGCCGTGGCCGTTGCACGCGACAGCCATACGGGTGCGCTGTTTGGGGTGGCGCTCGATCGGTAAGTTGATTTGACCCTGCGGGGGGGAGACAGAGCCCTTCACTAGTGCCAGGTATCGTTTATCGACCTTGCGGTCTGCGAAGCTACGTGATAGTTGCCACTGCGCGGAGCGGGTTTTTGCCAGCACCAATACACCGGAGGTATCCTTGTCGAGACGGTGGACAATGCCTGGACGGCTGGTTCCGGTCGGTGGGTTTTGTTTGAGGTGAAATAGCAGGGCATTGACTACCGTTCCGGAGCTGACCCCGGCGCCGGGATGAACGATCATACCGGCTGGTTTATCGATAACCAGCATGACCTCATCTTCGTACAGGATATCGAGTGGAATGTCCTGCGGTTGTAGTTCGCTGGCGATTTGCTGTTCCGTATCCTGTGGTATATTGACTGTGATCTTATCATCGCTGAGAAGTTTGGTCCCAGGCTTAGAAATTTGACCATTCACAGTTACCATACCATCCCTGATCCAAGCTTGGATAGCTACCCGCGAGTATTGCGTATATTGCCCGGCCAGGAAGACATCCAGCCTGACGGCGCGGTCGGCGGCATCGACAACCCAACAATCCGGTGTGGCTGTTTCCTGACTACTGCTCATGTCAGTCGGTATCAGCAGCTTCAGATATGGCTTCCCGTTGGCGGCGATCTAAGGCTATCGGCGGTAACTGATCAGTCAGCAGGGTATCCACAATTGAGTGTGCAGCATGTGGGCGGGCAAGCTGGCGGGCACTAGTTTGCATTTGTTGAAGCCTCTCGGGATTGCCTAGCAAGCGGTTTATTTTAAAGGCGGCAGTTGCCAGCTCATTACATTTGATGGCAACCCCTTGCTCGAGCAGGTGATCGCTATTACGTTCCTCCTGGCCGGGAATCGGTGAGATTATGGCCATTGGCAGACCGCAACTTAAGGCTTCCGATGTAGTTAAGCCTCCGGGTTTACCTATGAAAAGATCGGCCGACTTCATCAGTGCGTGCATGCGGTCGGTGAATCCGAGGACTACCGAACGCGCCTTAACTGATGGAGACATACTGCGTTGGATGCGTTCAAACATTGATTTGTCACTACCGCAGATGACGATTGCCTGGACGTCGTGTTGTAGTTGATCGAGTTGGGCGACAACGAACTCAGCCGGGCTTACTCCAAGTGCACCGGCTGAAATCAAGAGGGTCGTGCGTGCGGGATCGAGGCCGAGCTCATTGCGAATGGCGGCGGCATCAACATCTTCTAAAAAGACCGGGTCGATAGGGATGCCGGAAACTGTCAGCCGCTCCGGAGGAAACCCCAGCATTTCGAGGTGCGCCTTGGTTTCATCGATGGCAACGAAGTAGCGATGGAAGGCGCGCGACAGCCACATCATGTGAAAATCAAAGTCGGTGACTACGATCGATAAATGCGCGTTGAGTTGGCCTTTTGCAATCAGGTGAGAAATGATGCCGGCAGGCATGAAATGGGTGCAAACAGTAATGTCGGGTGCAAAAGATTTGATGGCGCGAACCAGTGGTCCGGTATTAAGCCTGTCGATGGCGTGCCGGGCAGCATCAGTGCGCCATGGCTCATCGCTGGTTTTATACCACCAGCCGAGGAAGTCCGGCGCCGATTGCACCAGCTTGGTGTACAGTGTTGAGTAAAAATCGCGAAATAGTTTGTTGGTCGATTCGAGTGCATCGATGTTGCGAACTTCAGTTACTCGCTGATCCGCACGAAAGGTTTTTTCCAAAGCCTCAGCAGCTTTCAAGTGCCCGGTACCGGCACTGGCTGACAGAATAAGAACCTTCTTTTGCTCCATTAGCATTAAAGCTTAGCATGCCATTCATTAATGCCAAGCTGCATTGGTGGGAAGGGTAGCCGCCTGCCACAATGCTGAGCAAATCAAAATACCGGATCGAGGGTGTCGCAGCGCAGGCGATCCATAGATTTGAGATCGCGTAACCATTTGCCGGGGATCTCGTTTGTCGCGCCGAGCAGGGCACCTACGACCGCGCCCCGATGGCAATTATCGCCACCACAGCGGGCATTGGCAATCACACCATCTGTAAAATTGTCGGTGTATTTCCAGGCTAAATACAACGCTGCCGAGAAAGACTCGGGAAGGTAACAGGCTGGAGAGAAATGCTTACCGACAACTGTCCGGTCCGGCAGCTTTGAAAGCTCATTGAGTTGAGCAGGATTTAGCCACTGGTTGCAGTGCCTCTCGATGGCGGCGCGCAAGTCGCTGCCGGATGCCACTTCATGCAGCATACGAGTAAGTGCTCCGGCAGCAGCTTTTCCCTGTTGGTTATGGTGGGTGAGTTGGACGTGGTTAACGACTACAGACACATCCTGGTCGGCAGTTTGGTCACCCAAAGCATCCAAGGCAGCTACCAGGAATGGGACTGGTGTCAGGCCCCCGATATGGATGTCGTCAATACCGCATTCACGCGGAGGCTTGCCGCTTGCCAGTCGATCGAAGAATGCCCGGTGGTACTCTTCGACATATGTATCACTATGCCACCCTGGCTTCTGCATGAGCTTGATATACAGCTCGAGCCAACTGTCCGGGTTGTAGCTGCCAATGCGAACCGTTGAACGGTATAACTGTAATGCGAGTAAAAAGTTCAGGGTGTTATCACCTGCCGGTAAATGCTGGTGATAATGGATGCCGCGCTTTCCCCAGTAGCGTGCCTGGTCGTGGAGGATATCGGCGCTGCGGTTGCGTGGGGAATAATGTGATCGCCACAGGATGCTGTCAGGATGCGGATTGTGGGGTTGCAGGTAATTATCAAGCGGCGCGTAGTCATTATCCAGAGCTGCTGTATCATAGTACCAGTGCACCGGCATGGACACAGCATCCGCAACCAGTGCGCCCAGCATGGCATTTTGTAATCGATCATTCATACAACCAATTACGGCTGACGGTCGATTGCGAACGCATCAAGGCAGCCAAGTGAATCCTCCTAACTGTTATGAGAAGGAAGGACGGGTAAGTTTACGGTGAGTGATTACTCTTCTTGTTGCTGCTTTTCACGAAATAGTTCGTAAGCTTCTTCATCGGCAAAATAGCGGATTTTTTCAGAAGAAATGGAAGAAAAGGTCTTATCGAGTGCAGTTGCTGCAGTGAGTTTTTGACTGCCGGGATGCTCGAGCGCCCCGGTATCTACTGGTAATTCTGCATCGACGAAGAGGACAGCCGTTGCAGTGTCTTTATCAGCCTCCAGAAGTGGAATCTCTTGCTCATCGGCAAATGCAAGCATCAGACCAGGGTTGCGATCCAGTTTGGCAACATTGGGGGCGACCACTGTGGTCCATACAAACAGAGTGGTTTCACCTGAGTTCAAGTAGGCATAGATGTTGGTGGCAGAGCTGTCATATTTGAACAATCTGCCGTCACTTTGTTTTTTTGACTGTTCGTCCCAATCGACCTCTCCTGCACAGCGGTCAAGCAATGAGAAAATTTCGGCATCATTGAGGGTGCGGGATGGTTCGAGGGCAGCCTTGCGAAACAGGAAGTAGACGGCCTGGCCGTTCAGGAATCCGACCTCGGTAACGTACGGATTATCATTTTGAAACTGTTCACTGTAATGAAACTTGTCGCTAACGTTAAACAGACCACGTTGTGGGGACTGCAGGAGTTTACGCCCGTAATAGCCGAGTTGCTCAATCTCTTCGGCAGTTTTGCCAAAATGGAAAGTCTCTGCAGTAAGTTTATCCTCTGCGTGACTTGGCAAGGTTGTCGAGATGAGCAGACATACTACTGTTGTGGTGGTGAGTTTCATTGATTGGTTTTGCGGGGTGTTAGATTTTTACCGAGGGCATATCCTGATCCCACTCGGGAATGATACTGCGCCAGTTGACCTCGCGCATGTTGCCGGTTTCGAGGAATTTTTGGTGCATTGCGAATGCGGCACCCAGCGTTTGCGGCGTATGGCCATCTTTCACATAATGGAAGTAGCCGTCGAGTTCATCGCGGAAGTCAGGGTGGGCGCATTGCTCGACAATTAGTTTGGCGCGCTCATGCGGATCCTTGCCGCGCAGGTCGGCAACACCCTGCTCGGTAATCAGAATTTGAACCGAGTGTTCGCTGTGGTCGATGTGACTGACCAGCGGAACCACCGGGCTAATATTGCCGCCCTTGGCCAGCGATGGGCAGGTGAAAATTGAGATGTATGCGCTACGGGTAAAGTCGCCGCTGCCACCTATACCATTCATGAGGTTTTTGCCCAGCACATGAGTGCTGTTGACATTGCCAAACAGGTCAACCTCGATCGCGGTATTAATGGAAATCACTCCGAGCCGACGGACAACTTCAGGGTGGTTGGTGATCTCCTGCGGACGCAGCACCATGCGGTCGCGGAAGAAGTCGAGATCGGAATAAATATCCTGCAGCAGATCCTGGCTGACGGTTAGGGAGGTGCCACTGGCAAATCTCAGCCGGTCTTTGCGCATCAGGTCAATTACGGAATCCTGGATGACTTCTGAGTACATCTGGAATGCTGGAATATCCGGATTAGCACCCATGGCACCAAGCACAGCATTGGCAATGTTGCCAACTCCCGACTGGATCGGCAGGAAAGTGTCCGGCACGCGGCCGGCCTTCATTTCTGCAGCCAGGAAGTTGGCTACATTCTCACCGATTTTATTGGTCACGTCATCAGGCGCAGTGAAGCTGCCGACCTCATCCGGGGCATTGGTACGGACGATACCAATAATTTTTGCTGGATCTACTTTGACCACCTGTGTGCCAATCCGATCATTGACGGCATAGATTGGAACTTCACGTCTGGCAGGCGGATCTTCTGGTTCGTAGATATCATGGAAGCCGCGCAGTGCCTGGGGATGGAACTCGTTGAGTTCGATCAATATTTTATCTGCGCGATTGAGAAATGTCGGGCTGGCACCGACCGAGGTGGTCAGGACAATCTCGCCACTGGCGCTAACATCGCAAGCTTCGACAACCGCAAAGTCGACGTTGCCAAAGAAACCATAACGGACATTCTGCGGCAGCATTGACAGATGCATGTCGAAAAACTTGGTTTGTCCATTATTGATGCGCTTGCGTAAAATTGGATCTGACTGGTACGGGGTGCGCCATTTGATTGCGTCAGCTGATGCCAGTGCCCCGTCCAGACTGGGACCGGTAGAAGCGCCTGTCATGACACCAATTTGTAACGGTCTGCCTGCCTGATGTTCGGCCATTGCTCGTTTTCCCAGGGCAGTCGGGATGGCTTTGGCACCGCCAGCCGGAGTAAACCCGCTGAAGCCGACAATGGCACCGTCAAAAAAGAATTCGGCGGCTTGTTCTGGTGTAAGTTCGGGCATCGTATCGCTCATGGTATTTGCTGGTGATTGGTGATATTAGGTTTAACTTTTTGTGATTACTGGAAATTAGCGGGTAATTGATTATCTGGCAAAAGCGGCGATGAAATATCCTGCGACCATCGCGGTGCCAATGACGCCGGCTACATTCGGTCCCATGGCATGCATGAGCAGGTAATTTTTGGAATCATACTTCTGGCCTTCTGTCTGGCTGACACGTGCCGCCATCGGTACGGCGCTCACGCCAGCGGAACCGATAAGCGGATTGATTTTCTGCTTACTGAACAGGTTCATTGTTTTTGCCATCAGTACTCCGGCAGCAGTCGACACACCGAAAGCAACGACGCCCATGGCAATAATGCCCATCGTTTGCAGATCCAGAAAGCGTTCGCCGGTCATGGTGATGCCAACGCTGATCCCGAGAAAGATTGTAGCAATGTTGATGATTTCGTTTTGTGCGGCGGCACTGAGTCTTTCAGTGACGCCGCATTCGCGGAAGAAATTGCCGAGGAACAGCATGAACAGCAAGGCCGCAGCGTCAGGCACCAGCAAGATACAAATCATCATCACCGCAGCTGCAAACAGCAGCTTCTCGGTTTTGCTGACTTTACGCAATGTCTGCATCCGGATTTTGCGTTCTTTGACTGAAGTCAGGGCCCGCATAATTGGCGGTTGAATCAATGGCACCAGAGACATGTAAGTGTAGGCAGCCACAGCAATAGGCCCCAGCAGATCAGGAGCCAACTTATTGGCGAGGAAGATCGAGGTCGGGCCGTCAGCACCGCCAATGATGCCGATCGAAGCGGCTTCCTGCATATCAAATCCTATCGCGATCGAAGCAAACAGCGTAGCAAAGACACCAAACTGGGCGGCTCCGCCGAGCAACAGCATGCGCGGGTTGGCAATTAGCGGGCCAAAGTCAGTCAGTGCGCCTACCCCCATAAAAATAATTGGCGGCAGGATTTCGAGATGAATTCCCTGGTAGAAATAATAAAACAGGCCACCGACAGGTTCGCCGGAGGCATCCAGCCGAAACGGATAATCTCCCAGCGTTTCCAGCCCTTCCATGATGCCGTGGGTTGGCAGGTTGGCCAGCAATGCGCCGAATGCGATTGGAACCAGTAGTAGAGGTTCGAAGCCCTTTACCACAGCCAGGTAAAGAAGCACACCGGCAATGCCCCACATCACCAGCATTTGCCAGGTCAGGTTGCCAAATGCCGTGGTCTCCCAGATTCGCAGTATAAATTCGTTCATATCAGATTCTTGCCAGGTGTTATTCGATGACCATCAGCAACTGACCCTCTTCAGCTGCGTCACCCGGTTTAACCTTTACCTCTTTGACCACTCCGTCCGTGTTGGCCGTGACTTCGGTATTCATTTTCATGGCTTCCAGAACAATGACTACCTGGCCATTTTTAACCGCAGTGCCAACCGGGGTAGCAATCGATACAACCTTGCCGGCCAGCGGACTTACGACTTCACCGAGGGCACCGGAAGCACCACTGCCACCTGCTGAGGCTGCAGGAGCAGGTGCGCTGGCTACTGGTGCCGCGCTGGCTGCGGCTGCACGGACTGGAGCCTGACCCGCAGCAGGAGCTGGTGACTCTTCTAGAACTTCGGCAACTACATCGTAGGTTTTGCCGTTGACGGTGATACGCAGTGACTTCTTCATGTCAGGTTGAGGTAGTTATTTGATACGGTGTGAAGCATGGATATCACGGCGACCTTGTGTGCCCCAGGAGGATGCCCGCGAGCTGACCGAAATGATGCGGTGGCGTTCATCCAGCAGGGTAGCGGCAGCGGCGTAAACGGCAACCAACTCATCTGGTAAAACCGGTGGCGGCGGATCACATTGTTGCCGCGCCTCCAGCCTGGTCGTCAGTGGTTCTTCGCGGCTGCGGTTGAAGATGCGGCTGATGATGCTGGTGATTGCCCAGAGTAGGCACAGTGCGAGCATTACGATGGCAAAACCAGCCAAGTGTTCGGTGGCCTGAAGTAGTCGATCTCCCATGATTTAAAATTAGTGGTTTTGGTTAAAGTGGAATATTGCCGTGCTTTTTCGGTGGTCTGGTCTCCCGCTTACTGAGCAATGAGCGCAATCCTAGTGAAACCATACCCCGGGTTTGGGCCGGCTCGATGACATCTGTCAGTTGTGCGTTGGCCGCTGCTTGATACGGGCTGGCAAATTCCTCACGGTATTCAGCGATTAGTTCAGCCAGTCTGGCATCCGGGTTTTCGGCTGACTGCAACTCCCGCCCGAAGACTACTTTGACGGCTCCTTCTGCGCCCATTACTGCCACTTCAGCAGTGGGCCAGGCAAACACCAGGTCGGCCCCAAGATCCGCAGAACACATTGCCAGGTAAGCACCGCCGTAGGCTTTGCGCATAATGACTGTGATTTTGGGAACGGTCGCAGAGGCATAGGCGAACAGCATTTTGGCGCCATGCCGGATGATACCACCGCGCTCCTGCGCCAGCCCCGGCATGTAACCCGGCACATCTACCAAAGTAAGCAACGGTACACCGTAGACATTACAGGTTCTGATGAAACGTGCACCCTTATCCGACGCATCAATATCCAGGCAACCGGCTTTGACTTGCGGCTGGTTGGCTATGATGCCTACGACGACGCCGTCGATCCTGGCAAATCCGGTGACGATGTTGGGAGCGTAAGATGCCATGATTTCAAAAAATGTTCCCGGGTCAACCAATGTGTCGATGACCTGTAGCACATCGAAGCCGGCTTTGGCATCGGCTGGCACGATATCGTTGAGTGCAGGCTGCGGATCCAGGCTTAATGAATCGGTCGGGTAATGCGGCGGCTCATCGAGATTATTCGAGGGCAGATAACTCAGCAGGGTCTGGCTGAGTTGCACGGCGTGGATGTCATCATTGGCAATCAAATGAACGTTGCCGCTGACACTCGCATGCGCCGAAGCAGTAGCAAATTGCTCCAACTGGGCATCTTCACCGGTGGCAGCTTTGATGACCTGCGGTCCGCAAAT
>CAZHRP010000017.1:962-5954 GCA_964535055.1 uncultured Chthoniobacteraceae bacterium | reverse complement strand
GATAAACATGTTGGTCGATTCATTCTGCACCATGATCAGGAAATCAGTCAGCGCTGGCGAGTAAGCGGCGCCACCGGCACAGGGGCCTGAAATCACGGCAATTTGTGGCACCAGCCCGCTGGCTGCCACGTTGCGAAAAAAGATCTGGCCGTAGCCGCTCAGAGAATTCACGCCTTCCTGGATCCGTGCCCCGCCGCTATCATTAATGCCGATGATCGGAATCCCTGCTTTCATCGCATAATCCATCAAATCGCAGACCTTCTTGGCATGGATCCGCCCCAGCGCGCCACCACCGACAGTGAAGTCATGGGCATAGACAGCCACGGTCCGGCCATCCACCAGGCCGATACCGGTGACCACCCCGTCTGCCGGCATTTCTTTTTTTTCCATACCAAAAGAGTGGCATTGATGCTGAGCATGCATGCCAAATTCGATAAAAGTGTCCACATCAAAAAGGGCTGCGATGCGTTCACGTGCACTTGCTTGACCTTTAGAGCGGCGTTTATCGAGTTTCTCCTGGCCGCCACCTAGTTCAGCTTTCTTGCGGCGGTCGCGCAATTCTTTCAAAAGTTCCGGATCGATCGGCATGGTTGTGAAGCAGTGAAGGTTAGAATAAGCAAAGCTGCAGCGGCATTAATGCGTTTCGGCACCGGGTTTGGGCATGCAGAACTCGGTCAACACACCGTGGGTCGATTTGGGGTGCAGAAAAGCAACCAGCTTGCCACCTGCTCCATCGATCGGTTGTTCGTGAATCAGGCGCGCACCGGCCCCGGCAGCTTGCTCGAGTTGCGCCCCGATGTCGTCGGTGCCAAAAGCTACATGGTGGATCCCCTCGCCGTTTTTTTCCAGAAACTTGGCCACCGGACTGTCTTCAGAAGTTGGCTCCAGAAGTTCGACGTGAGTATCCCCGGCAGCAAAAAATGCCGTACGAACTTTTTGCGACTCCACAACTTCGATGCGTTCGCACTGCAAGCCCAAGGTCTCTTCATAATACTTGACAACTTCTTCCAAGTTGCGCACCGCTATCCCTAAATGGTCGACTTTTGTAATCATGGTTATCTGGTTTTTGGATTAATTTTTTGTTTATAGAGTTCTCCCCCAAGTGGCAAGTGTATCTGTAGATAAGGTGAAGAAAGCATATCAAAATCTCTTATGTCAATCTATTTTTAAAAATTATTGACAAAATATCAAGATTACTTATAAAAGTATTATTCTTGCTTACGCTCTAGGTTTATATTTTAAGTGACCGCAACTCAATAAGAAAAGAAAGGTTAAATGCATGGCAGAAAAAAGTGTAACAGATGATCTTGCGGATGGATTTTTGTCTGATCAATTTCCGGCGCACAGCTACGAAGAATGGAAAGCTGCAGCGGAAAAGTTATTGAAAGGGGCACCATTTGAAAAGCGACTGCTGACGAAGCTACACGAAGGGATTACGCTGCAGCCAATATACATGAGGTCGGATGCCGAAGATCTGCCGCACATGGGTAGTTTTCCGGGCATGGGGTCACGGGTACGGCATCGGATGGCCTCCGGTTATTTGCGTGCACCATGGTTCATCTCACAGGAACTCAACAGCAGCACGCCTGCTGAATTTAACAAGATTGCTTTGCATGAGTTAGCCAATGGTCAATCGGAACTCAACATTCCGCTTGATGAGGCGGTACGCAACGGACGTGATCCCGATCATTCTAAAGTTGGAGAAGTTGGCAAGTCGGGGTTGAATCTTGCGACTGTCAGAGACATGACGCAGGCCTTTCAGGGTATTCATCTGGAAATGTTGCCAGTTTACTTTCGCACGGGTGCGGCAGCCCTGCCAATGACCACCTTGCTGTTTGCCTATGCACAAAGTCAGGGAATTCCATTTGATAAAATCACCGGGTGTATGGAAGCCGATCCGTTGGGTAACCTGGCGATTTCCGGTGAGCTGTCGATTTCGCTGGAAACTGCCTGGCGCAATATTGCCATTCTGACCCGCTTCGCTGATGCGCAGGCACCGGGGTTGCAGACCATAGCAGTGCAGGGACACCCGTATGCGGATGGCGGCGCGACTGCGATTGAAGAGCTTGGCTATGTGCTGGCCACCGGGGTCGAGTATCTGCGCCAGTTGCAAGAGCATGGTATCCCACCGGCTACCACCAGCAACCACATGCGGCTGTGCTTCTCGATCGGTGGCAATTATTTTCTAGAGATTGCCAAGCTGCGTGCTGCAAGAATGCTATGGGAGCGGGTCCTTGAAGCATTGGATGCTCAACCTAAAGCCTGCGGGGTGCATATTCATGCAAGGACTGCATGGTGGAACAAAACTTATTACGACCCGTACGTAAACATGTTGCGCACGACCACTGAGGCCTTTGCGGCAGTCATTGGTGGTGCAGACAGTATCCATGTTTCGCCATTCGATGAAACGATTCGTTTGCCGGATGAATTTTCGCGTCGAATTGCCCGTAACACGCAATTGATTCTGGCTGAAGAGTGCGATTTGACCCAGGTGGTTGATCCGGTTGGCGGATCCTGGTACGTCGAATGGCTGACCGATCAGGTGGCGGCCAAAGCCTGGGAGGTATTCCAGCAAGTGGAAGCTGCTGGGGGCATGACTGTTGCTTTGCAGGATGGGCTGCCACAGCGTCAGGTTGCCGAGACGGCGGCCAAGCGGGACAAGACGATTGCTCAGCGACGTGATGTTTTCGTCGGTACCAATATGTATCCTAATGCCAGCGAACGTCCGCTGGAAAACCGGGAGCCGGACTATCCGGTGATTTTCCGGGATCGTTCGTTACAGACTGCTGAGTTCCGTAAAGCAGCCGACACTGAAGTGCGTGACCGGGCACTGGAGCAGTTTGCAGCGGCGGTACGGGCATCTTCTGATGAGACTGTACCGCTTGGGATTGCCGCCTTTGAGGCTGGTGCTACACTGGGCGAGGTAACCCGTGCATTATGGGCGGGGGATGGCAGTTTTGCACGTGCTACTTCGGTGCGCCGACAGCGTGGGGCCGAACCATTTGAACGCCTGCGGCGGGCGTCCGAAGAGCACCTGGAAAATACCGGTTCGTTGCCAAAAATCCTGCAGGCCAATATGGGGCCATCGCGGGCCTACCGGGCGCGTGCCGATTGGACTTCCGGGTTCTTCCAGGTTGGCGGCTTTGAGATGCTCAATGATACCGACTTTGATGGCATCGATGAGGTAGTTAAGGCGGTGCATAATGCTGCGGCCAAGGTGGTAGTAATCACCGGCACCGATGATACCTACGCGGAGATAGTCGAGCCGTTGACCAAGGCGCTTAAGGCAGCGCGACCGGAGCTGCTGGTCATAGTTGCCGGTGCCCCCGGCGAGAGCGAAGCGCAGTGGCGTGCGGCAGGAGTCGATGATTTCGTGCACGTCCGCGTCAATAACTTCGACATGTTGAAGAAGCTATTGGAACGCACTGGTGTGCTCCGTTAATCAATGCAAAACGCCTGAACTACAACTTTATATCATCAATTATTATGAATACTCCTGACTTTACTAAAATTGCTTACGCTAGCGAAGCGGCACAGCCCAGTTATCAGCAATGGGCGGCCATGATCGAAAAAGAAACCGGTAAGCCAGCTGACCAGATCGCCTGGGATACCATGGAACATATCCAGGTCAAGCCGCTCTATACCGAGGCTGACTATGCGGGCATGCAGCACCTTGACTATCAGGCAGGCATACCACCATTTCTGCGTGGACCATACGCTACGATGTATGTGTTTCGCCCGTGGACGGTGCGCCAATATGCAGGCTTTTCGACGGCTGAGGAATCTAATGCATTTTACCGACGCAACCTCGCTGCCGGCCAGAAAGGACTGTCGGTTGCCTTCGACCTGGCGACCCATCGCGGGTATGATTCAGACCATGAGCGGGTAGTCGGGGATGTTGGCAAGGCTGGCGTAGCTATCGATTCGATCCTCGACATGGAAATCCTTTTTGATCGCATTCCGCTGGATAAGGTCTCGGTATCAATGACCATGAATGGTGCGGTCTTGCCGGTGCTGGCATTCTATATAGTGGCGGCCCTCGAACAGGGCGCAACTCTCGACCAGCTCTCAGGTACCATCCAGAACGATATCCTTAAGGAATATATGGTGCGCAATACCTATATTTATCCACCGGAACCATCGATGCGCATTGTCGCCGATATCTTTGAGTTTACTTCGCAAAAGATGCCGAAATTCAATTCGATCTCGATTTCCGGTTATCACATGCAGGAGGCTGGGGCTACCGCCGACCTTGAAATGGCTTACACGCTGGCGGACGGCCGCGAGTATATCCAAACCGGAATAGAAGCTGGCATTGATGTCGATGCTTTTGCGCCGCGGTTGTCATTCTTTTGGGCGCAGGGGAAGAACTACTTTATGGAAGTTGCGAAGATGCGGGCGGCACGGGTGATATGGGCAAAAATTGTTCAGGGGTTTGAGGCAAAAAACCCTAAATCGCTGGCCTTGCGGACGCACTCACAGACGTCCGGGTGGTCGCTGACCGAGCAGGATCCTTTCAACAATGTTGTGCGCACATGTATCGAGGCAATGGCTGCGGCACTTGGTCATACCCAATCGCTGCACACCAACGCGCTGGATGAGGCCATCGCTCTGCCAACTGATTTTTCAGCCCGGATCGCGCGCAACACCCAGTTGTTTTTGCAAGACGAAACAGGTATCTGCAAGGTGATTGATCCCTGGGGTGGCAGTTATTATGTCGAAGCTTTGACCCATGCCCTGATCAAGCGAGCCTGGTCGCATATTTCTGAAGTCGAGGAATTGGGCGGTATGGCAAAGGCAATTGAAGCAGGTATTCCAAAAATGCGAATCGAGGAAGCAGCAGCCCGCCGCCAGGCCCGTATCGACTCCGGGCGCGAAACTATCGCCGGAGTTAATAAATACCGGCTGGCTAAGGAAGACCCGCTGGAAATCCTGGATGTCGATAATTCGGCGGTGCAGGAAGCTCAGCTCAGGCGGTTGGAGCAGTTGCGG
>CAZHRP010000017.1:0-952 GCA_964535055.1 uncultured Chthoniobacteraceae bacterium | reverse complement strand
CAGCCTGCAGCAGGCGCTGGATGCCCTTACCCACGCCGCAGAAGATCGCAACAAAGGCAACTTGCTCGAACTGGCAGTGCAAGCTGCTCAAGCCCGCGCATCATTAGGAGAAATCTCGGATGCGATGGAAAAAGTATACGGTCGCCATAAAGCGGTGATCCGCTCGATCTCCGGAGTTTACTCATCCGAGTTTGGGCAACAGAGTGAGATCGAAAAAGTACAGGAGCTGACTGAGAAGTTTGCCCAGGCAGAAGGTCGCCGCCCACGCATTATGATAGCCAAGATGGGGCAGGATGGTCATGACCGTGGCGCCAAAGTTGTAGCGACTGCGTACGCCGACATGGGCTTCGATGTCGATGTTGGACCGTTATTCCAGACTCCGGCGGAAACAGCCCGCCAGGCGGTGGAAAACGATGTTCACATTGTTGCAATGTCATCACTGGCGGCAGGCCATAAAACACTCCTGCCGCAACTGGTTGCTGAGCTGGGAGCGTTGGGACGCGAGGATATCCTGGTCGTATGTGGTGGCGTGATTCCGGCGCAGGATTACGACTTCCTGTTTGCCAATGGAGCCGGTGCGATTTTCGGGCCGGGCACGGTGATTACCAAATCTGCTACCAGGATTCTTGAGTTGTTGGCAGAGCGCTACGAAGAAGCAGCGTGACCGCTTCCGATCGACGATCAAATAGCTGATAAATATCTACTAACTTCGCTTTTGCCCCGACAGAGTGGGGTGGCTACAGCATTATCAAGAGAGCTATCCCGAGTTCCGCAGTTTGAGCAATTGGCAAAAAAAATTTTAGAGTGGATTTTTTTAGAGTAGGCAAGGCAACTGGGCGCATGTAGTGGAGAAGAGCCTATTGTTTTGTGTGAGCAGTAGCCGGACTGCTAGGAAATCGCTTTTTTGGTTTACCGGGCCGCCATCCTGCCGGTGCCGGGGTTGGAGGGGGGG
>CAZHRP010000016.1:0-20454 GCA_964535055.1 uncultured Chthoniobacteraceae bacterium | reverse complement strand
GCCCCCAAGATCGACGTGCCTCGCGTGATCGTGACGGGTGAGCTGGAGCGCGGTGCCATTTTGTCGCGCTTGGTGGCCAGGTAGCGCTCATTATGCGGGTTAGGGTCGACCCTAATCGGCACCTGCTCGACAATTTCGATACCATAGCCGTCCAGGCCTACAATTTTGCGTGGGTTGTTAGTGAGCAGGCGCAGCTGGCGGATCCCGAGGTCGATTAAAATCTGGGCACCCGTCCCATAATCTCTCAAATCCATTGGAAAACCGAGCTTTTCATTTGCCTGCACGGTATCCAGCCCTTGTTCCTGAAGCTTATAGGCACGGATCTTGTTAGCCAGGCCGATGCCACGTCCTTCCTGGCGCATGTAAAGTAACACTCCGCTGCCAGCTTCATCGATCTGACTCATAGCGGCGTGTAATTGATCACCGCAGTCGCAACGGCGTGAACCAAAAACATCACCAGTCAGGCATTCGCTATGAACCCTCACGAGAGTCGGATGCTCCGCATCAATTTCACCCTTAACCAGAGCCAGATGGTGGTTGCCATCAAGGATGGAACGGTAGAGGTGGAGTTGAAAATCACCATAGTCAGTTGGCATCGATATAATTTCCTCAAGCTCGATCAGGCGTTCACGCTTCACTCGATAGGCGATCAAATCACGAATCGAACACATCTTCAGGCCGTGTTGTCGGCGAAATTCCTGCAGGTCGGGCAAGCGTGACATGGTGCCGTCTTCATTGAGGATTTCGCATATTACCGCCGCCGGTTGCAAGCCGGCCAGCAGGGCCAGATCGACTGAAGCCTCGGTGTGACCAGCCCTGCGCAAGACCCCTCCAGCCTTGGCTTGCAAAGGAAAGACATGCCCAGGCTGGACCAGATCAGCCGGCGTGGCATCGCGGGTGGTTAAGATGCGAATGGTAGTTGCCCGGTCCTGAGCACTGATACCGGTAGTAATATCAGCTGCTGCATCGACTGACACTGTAAAATCCGTGCGGTAAATCTCCCGGTTTTGCGCCACCATGCGTTGCAACCCCAGCTGTTCCGCCCGCTGCGTGGTGATTGGTGCACAGATTAGTCCCCGTCCATGTTTGGCCATGAAGTTAACCGCATCCGGGGTAACCATCTCAGCAGCCATGACCAGGTCGCCCTCATTCTCACGATCGGCATCATCAGTCACGATGACCATCCGACCATTCCGAATATCTTCGAGAATGGACTCAATATTATCAAATGAATGGTCTGTCGCTGGCATCTCTAATTATAATACGCTTCGCTCGGAAGAAGATAATGAAAAAATGCAGCCCCCGTCGCATAACGATTGGTTATGATTTGCTCCGTGGACTAAAAAGATCCAGCAATTTACCCACTTTGCAGCCGGACTCGAGCGAATGGCGCAGAGTGGCCGTGCGATAGATCCGGTACCGATTGTTGCGCCCGATCCGCTCCCGGCGCAGGGCACCAGCTTCCTCCAGGTCGCCGACAATGCGCTGCACGGCACGCTCGGTGATTCCCACCTCGGCGGCAACTTCCCGCAATGGTTGCTCCGGTGCACGGGCCAGACTGACCAGTACATGGGTATGGTGGCTGAGATATGTCCAGCTTTGACCGTTTGGCATAATGACCTAGACTTTCATTTGACTTTATTTTCCGTTGATGGAATCTACGCTCTGAAATTGGCGAAATCAACTTCGTTAGTTGACGGCTTCATTATGGACTTAACCAGCATCACATTAGGATTGTTTGCCGCTGCAGCCATGGTTCCGCTATGGCATAAGCTGGTTGGCAAGGGTACGGCGCTGGTTGCTGCGACGGTGCCGCTGACAGCATTTATCTGGTTTTGCACCTGCATTGGGCCTGTTTATCAGGGCGACTTTCCAGCTGTTATGCATAGCTGGGTAGCTGAGTTGGGAGTCAACTGGTCAATGCGGCTGGATGGTCTGTCATTGCTATTCGCACTATTGATTAGCGGTATCGGCACCTTGATCCTGCTCTATACCGGTGGCTATTTCAGCGGTGACAAAGAACTGCCACGAATACTCGGACTATTAATGTTCTTCATGGCCTCGATGCAGGGGCTGGTATTGGCCGATAACCTGATCCTGATGTTCATTTTCTGGGAGCTGACCAGTATCTCATCTTATCTCCTGATCGGCTTTAAGCACGAGAACGATACGTCGAGGCGTAATGCCTTGCAGGCTTTGCTGGTAACCGGGTTAGGCGGGCTGGCGCTGTTGGTCGGAGTCATCCTGCTGGGTATGGCAGCCGGTACCTATGAAGCCTCCCAGCTGGCTGCCGCCAGCGATCAAATCATGGCTCACCCGTTACTGCCACTAGCCCTGGGCTGCATCCTGCTTGGCGCCTTTACCAAATCAGCCCAGTTTCCATTCCATTTCTGGCTGCCAAATGCGATGGCAGCACCGACACCGGTAAGCGCATACCTGCATTCTGCGACCATGGTCAAAGCGGGGGTGTACCTGCTGGCCAGGCTGAATCCGACGCTGGCGACCGCCCCGGGCTGGTCAGACTGCCTGTTTGCTTTTGGGGCCACGACCATGTTGTTGGGAGGGGCGTTGGGACTATTGCAAACGGACCTTAAACGAATCCTAGCTTATACCACACTATCGGTGCTCGGAATGTTGACCATGCTCATCGGAGTTGGCACTGAACTGGCGCTTACCTCGGCCATATTTTTCCTGCTTGGCCATGCACTCTATAAAGCGGCATTGTTCCTGACTGCCGGCAATGTCGATCACGCCTGCCATTCACGCGACGTGACGCGCTTGCGGGGGTTACGATTCACCCTGCCGGTCACTGCGCTGGCAGCAGGGTTAGCAGCATTCTCAAAATCAGGCTTTCCACCATTTTTTGGTTTTCTCGGTAAAGAATATGCCTACAAATCTGGGGCCGCTCTAAACGAATTTTCGACACCGGTCCTGGTGGTAGCATTTATCGGTAACCTGATCTTGTTGGCGCTGGCGCTTAAAGCTGGCATCCACCCGTATTTTGGTAAGCCCGAAGAAGCCCGTTTGGATAGCAAACCGCATGGCCTGCCATGGCTCATGTGGCTACCGCCATTACTGCTGGGATTACTGGGTCTGGCCATGGGATTACTACCCGCAGTGCTTTCGAAGCCAGTCGTTCAAGCCGCAGTCTCTGCAGTAGAGGGTCAAACTGTCCAACTCAAAGCTATCCACGTACATGAGCTCTTGTCTTCATTCAGCCTGCCACTGCTGCTGACGGTGCTGACCATCGGCTGCGGAATTGCCTTATATCGCTTCCGCTGGCTAATCTGGAGACAGAGCAACAGCGTAGTCGAAAACCTGCCAGTTAACTTTGACCGGATTTACGATTCCTTGATGGCAGGGATGGTCGGCTTTGCCAAGTGGCAGACGCGGGCCATACAGAATGGCAAGCTGCATCGCTATTTGGCCTCGCTGGTGGTGGCTACTACCGCGCTACTCGGCTGGAAATTGATTGTCTATCACGGACTGCCAGTATCGCTACCCGAGCTGCCGGTGCAGCCGTTGATGATCGGAGTGGTCATCATCACCGGATTGTGTGCATTTGTAGCTATCACGACAACCTCGCGGCTAACCGCTCTGGCTACGCTGGGGCTGGCCGGCTATGGGATTGCGTATATTTTTGCGAACTATGGTGCGACCGACCTGGCAATTACTCAAATTGTGGTCGAAACACTGACCGTATTATTTTTCATGACGCTGTTCCACCGCCTGCCAAAAATCAAGGAATACTCCAATCGGCGTACTAAACTGGCTGACGCCTTGCTGGCTGCCGTCAGTGGCATACTGGTTTCGCTAATCTTTCTGATCTCGGTCCATGTACAAATTGCAGAGCCGATTTCAAATACCTTGGCCGAGTGGTCGTATCTGGAAGCTTACGGTCGCAATGTAGTCAACGTCATACTGGTCGATTTTCGCGCGCTCGACACGCTGGGTGAGATAACGGTGTTGGGCATAGCTGCGGTCGGTGTCTACCTGCTACTAACCGCCTTCATGGGCCGTCGCAATTCACAGCAGCAAACACCAGTTGAGGAGAAAAATGAATAATTTATCGGTACCCCTACAACTGGCCGCGCGCTTCGTAGCACCGCTGCTGATAATACTTTCGCTGGTGGTGCTTTACCGTGGCCACCATTTACCGGGCGGCGGATTTATTGGCGGACTGCTGGCAGCCTCTGGCTATGGGCTGCTGCTGCTGGGACATGGTCTGGAGTATGCCCGCAAAGTCCTGCTGATAGAACCGCGCTGGCTGATTATTATCGGCCTGGCGGTAGCAGTGCTAAGTGGTCTTTTTGCCCCGCTACTCTCGGGCGGAGCATTTTTGAGCGGGGTCTGGTTACCCAAGTTTGACGTACCAGCACTTGGTGAGGTCCATCTTGGCACGCCACTGTTGTTTGATGTCGGTGTTTATTTCACGGTCATTGGTTTTGTTTTGATGAGCTTGTTTGCGCTGGTCGAAGCCGATATCCACATGGACGAAAAGGGGGATTCCAAATGATTGTGCTGATCGCCCTGTTGATTGGGTTTCTGTTTGCCTGCGCAGTTTACGGGCTACTGCGACGCAGCCTGGTGCGACTGGCTCTGGGGTTGATCCTGCTCAGCCATGCAGCCAACCTGCTGGTCTTCAGCGTCGGCGGCCTGGAGCCACTCCAGCCGGCGATCATCGAACAAGGCCAAAAGCAACTCAGCGAGCCTTATGCGGACCCATTACCACAGGCGCTGGTATTGACTGCGATCGTCATCGGTTTCGGCCTGATCACCTTTGTGCTGGCCCTGATCATGCGTGCCCATCGCACCGTTGGAAGTGATGACATCGACAACTTTCAGACCACCGAAAAATGAGCCCGGATACTTACTTGTTTGCAACTCTGGGAATACCGCTGGTAACCGGCATTCTGGGTCTGGTTTTTGTTCGACACCAGCTGCTGGCAACGCTTACCAGTTTGCTGGCCGGTGTGCTGCAACTGGCAGCCAGCCTGATGCTGCTGGCCGAGGTTGATGCTGCCGGTTATGTGGTCGTGCAGGCCGGTGACTGGCCGGCTCCTTTTGGGATTTCGCTGGTTGCCGACCGTTTGGCGGCGGCGATGGTTGCTATTACCGGCATCATCGGTCTGGCAGCAGGGATCTACGCTTTCTTTAACCGGGAGCAACGCTTGAAGCTGCCCGTCTATTACCCGTTGAGCAACTTGATGCTGCTGGGTGTCAACGGTGCCTTCCTGACCGGCGACCTGTTTAACCTATTCGTCTGGTTCGAGGTGATGCTGATTGCATCGTTTGTGTTAATGGTGACTGGCTTTAGCAAGGCGCAGCTGGATGGCGGCGTCAAATACGTCCTAATCAACCTGTTTTCCTCTGCCATTTTCCTGATCGGAGTCGGTATTTTGTATGGCAAACTGGGCACTCTGAATATGGCTGACATCGCGGCCAAGCTGGCTGATGCACAGGATCCACTGCTGCTGAATACCACCAACACATTGCTGCTGGTTGCTTTTGCCATAAAGGCCGGCCTGTTTCCTTTCTTTTTCTGGCTGCCCGCCTCCTATCACACGCCGGCCTTTGTCGTTTCCAGCTTGTTTGCAGCATTGCTGACTAAAGTGGGTGTCTATGCTATGATGCGCGCCCAGCTGCTCCTATTTGCCCCAAATTTCACCAGCATGCAGACATTGTTGGCGGTATTGGCAGCGGCAACCATGGTAACCGGGGTACTTGGTGCTGCCGCTTACTTTCATACGCGGCGGATCCTGTCATTTCACATTATTTCGCAGATTGGCTACATGATAATGGGGCTTGCGATTGCCACTCCACTGGCGATCGCGGGTACTATCTTTTACCTGCTCCACCACATCCTGGTTAAGACCAACCTGTTTTTCATTGCCGGTCTTATCCATCGCCTGACCGGCCGTGAGGATCTGGCAAAGTTAGGCGGGCTGGTAAAATCAGCACCATGGTTAGCAGTTTTATTTTTAATCCCGGCACTATCGCTAGCCGGCATTCCACCACTGTCCGGGTTCTGGGCCAAACTGCTGGTGGTCAAAGCTTCCTTGGAAGCCGGTTGGATTTGGCTGGCCATCACAGCACTATTGGTTGGTGCACTTACCCTGTTTTCGATGACTAAAATTTGGAATGAAGCATTCTGGAAAAAGCCACCGGCCGATGATAATCTGCCACCCAGACAAGATACCCCGGGATGGTTAGCCTATTCACCAGTCATTGCGCTGGCTGCGTTGACCGTCATCATAGGTGTTACGGTCACTCCATTGTTTGCCTACTCGCAACGAGCTGCAGAACAATTATTGGCTCCAACCACTTACATTGAACAAGTCATGACCCCACAGGCGATAATCGAGGAGAAAAAATGAACATCCTGCGCAAAATAACCAGCCTGATTATTTTTATCCCCTACTATGTGTATGAGGTGATTTCCTCGAACCTCAGAGTGGCCTACGACATTCTGTCGCCAGCTGATCATTTTTCACCGGCTATCATCAGTATACCGTTGGAACCGATGAGCGATTTGCAATTGCTGGTCCTGAGCAATCTAGTAACTATGACCCCTGGAACATTAACTATGGATGTCTCGGCAGATCGAAAATTTTTGACTGTACACGCGATGTACGTCGATGACGTGGATGCTTTTGTCCGCGATTTTAAGCATAACTTTGAACCCAAGATCCGCAATGCTTTCTGAAGACAATCCCATCCCACCTTTGGTTTACCTGATCGCTGCGACTATTCTGCTGGTGGCAATTTGCCTGACTGCATGGCGGGCTCTGCTAGGGCCATCAGCTGCCGACCGGGTTATGGCGCTGGACCTATTAGGCGCTATATTCATGGGGGCATGTGTCTTGCTGGCACTGATTTCCGGCCGTGAGCTGTACCTTGATGTGGCCTTGGCAGTCGCGGTCGTCGCCTTTATTGGGACAATAGCTTTTGCCCGGCAAATTGAGGATTCCTGACGATGATAACCGCTCTGATCTCAGCTTTTATCCTGCTCGGCTCTGCCTTTTTTCTGATTGCCGCAATCGGGGTGGTTCGTTTCCCGGACTTGCTGACACGTATGCATGCGGCAACCAAGGCAGGAGCATTTGGCGGAGCATTGCTATTGCTAGCGGGAGCAGGCTACTTTGCCACATTCGGGGTAGTCACCAAATGCGCCTTAATCCTGATCTTCTTTTATTTAACTGCACCGGTTGCCGGACATATGCTGGGACGGGCCGGATACCGGGCGCGAGTTCCCCTGGCTCCTCAAACCCATCATGATGATCTGGCGAAGGACGGCTCGACTAAGGATAATCAGTAGCTGTTATCCTTTGATAATAGCCCGTAACTTGAGGTAGTGTTCGAAGACAACTTGATTGCCCTGATCCGGTGCCGGTAATTGTTCCATAAAGTCGCAAAACTCATCTTCCGCCACCAGTGAGATACGGAATGTAGGCCCATCACGGGTCACGGCGTCAGAACCAGACGGTAAAATCAGTACGGGATAAACCGCACAACGGCCACCATGAATACTACTTAGGACTGCATCGATCCTGGCAGTATCATCCAACAAGCCCTCTGCCTCCAGCCTGACCACTTGCCAATCATCTTTGCTGGCAGTCGTCAGGGCATTCCATCGCGAACTGCGTAAAGTAACTACGACCCTGCCATCAGAGTGAATCAGCAGGAAGTTAAAAGATCCGTCAGGGGTTTCTACATCCTCCAGCACATGCAAATCCGTGAAGTCCTGACTGCTAATGTAATGGTCTACCGTGCCAGGGAAACTCGCTGACACCTGGCGCTCGGCTACCTGTTCGGGTCGCGACGACGATCTGCTCTCAACCGGGTCAGCAGCCTGTAAGCCGGCTAATTTCTTTTTAATAAGGACTTCGACTAACGAACTTGCTGGATAAGCCGCCAACACACAGGCAACCCATAAGGTTGCAGCTGTAGGCGACAGGTCACCATACAGTGAAACTAACAGGATGATTGTAGCGAGGACCAGTAAACCCACTGCTACACGCCAGCGATAGTTACGTAAGGCTGACTCATCTTCGTGGGCATGTGCCATGGAATGCACTAATGATCGGAGCGCTCGTTGCACAAACTGTAAACAGCACAAGCCGTGCCAATTCGGCCGTAGGTTTATAATCTTTACTCTTACAGTGGCGATAGTTGCAGTTGAACTAACTGTCAGGCAGCGTAAGATACTGGTGAAACATGAGTTGGTCATTTAAGCTTTTCCGCATCGCAGGAATCGATGTGAAAATCCATTTCACCTTCTTTCTGCTGCTGGCATTCTTTGCTTTTTTGTATTACAGTCAGGGTGGTGTCGGTGCTGCAATCGATGGGGTTATTTTTATCCTGCTGTTATTTGCATGCGTGCTACTGCATGAGTTTGGGCACGCACTGGCAGCCAAAGGATATGGGATCAAGACGCCTGATATTACACTGCTGCCGATCGGCGGGGTGGCCAGGCTGGAACGGATGCCGGACAAGCCGTTTCAGGAACTGGTAGTGGCATTGGCAGGGCCTCTGGTAAACGTTGTGATAGCCGGTGGGCTGTTTGTAGTGATGGGCGGACGTGGCGATTTTGCTCAGATGACTGAGTTCGATGTAGCTAATGTCGATCTGGTAACGCGGCTATTTGCTGTCAATATTCTGTTGGTCGTTTTTAACATGATCCCGGCGTTCCCGATGGATGGCGGCCGCGTGTTGCGCGCCATTTTGGCTTCGCGGATGAATTATGCCAGGGCCACCCAAACTGCCGCTACGATCGGGCAGGGATTCGCGGTCTTATTTGGTGTGCTCGGACTATTCTTTAATCCATTTTTAATTTTCATTGCGGTTTTTGTCTGGCTGGGTGCCTCGCAGGAGGCAACCGTAGCACAACTTCGCGATGTGAGCAGTGGCCTGCCGGTGGCCAGCGCCATGGTCACTGAGTTTGAAACTCTACCGCACAGTGCCACGATTGACGACGCGGTGGATGCCCTGATCCGTACTTCCCAGCATGATTTCCCGATCATCGGAATTAATCATGATGTGCTGGGAATTTTAACTCGCAAGGCCCTGATCGAAGCCCTCAAGTCACACGGTGGTGATGCCAGAGCTGCAGATTTTATTCAACGCGACGTGCCTACCGTTCACGCTCGCAGCCCGTTTGAATCTGCGTTCCGCACCATGAATGAGTGCGGCTGCACAGCTCTTCCGGTGCTAGATTCCAATGGCCGCCTGGTAGGCCTGATTACTCCGGAAAATGTCGGCGAGCTGATGATGGTGCATGCAGCACGCGAAACAAGATGACCAAATTCTAGCCCCAGGTACGCTCAAGAAAGCTGGCTCTTCCGGAGCCGACCCGGTAAGCATTGTAATGAGCAGCATTCTTTTCGTAATAGTCCTGATGATAATTCTCAGCTGGAAAAAAGGCGCCTGCGTCACGTATTTCAGTTACAATCGGCTTATCAAATTTGCCGGAAGCAGCAAGTTTTTCGAGGGATTTTTGAGCTGCTTCGCGCTGCTCTTCGTCGGCTACAAAGATAGCAGTGCGGTAATGGGGACCGATGTCAGCAAACTGACCGTTATCCTGAGTCGGATCTATGTTTCGCCAAAAAACATCCAGTAGTTGGTCATAGCTGATTTTACCTGGATCATAAACCACCTCGACAGCCTCCAGGTGATTGGTACGCCCGCCCGCTACCTCTCTGTAACCTGGGCGCTCTTTGGTTCCACCAGTGTAGCCTGAAAGGACTTCATGAACACCATCCAGCTTCTCAAACGGTGGCTCCATACACCAAAAACAACCCCCGGCAAATACAGCCCGCGCAATATTCGGACCATCCGGGTAAGGGGTGGCAAATGCCTTGGCGTCAGCGCCCGACTCACGCCCGCCACTAGCTTGTTCGCAACCAGTCGCAATAATTAAAATCAGTGACAGGCTTGCAGGTAGTAATAGCTTTGAAAGACCCATGACTAATAGTTCCACGGATTGCGAATTGCGCAAGTAAGTGCTGCCAGGCTAGGTCTAATCGGATAGAAAATTGCGGGTCTACCCGAGAAGATTGGCATCGGTTAGGCCTTTAGAGTAACTACACAGGATAAGATTAATCTTAATTGCCTATCACTAAATTAACATTCAGTCACGCAGGACAATCAACTGTCGCAGTTTGAGTTCAGTAATGCAGGTTCTTTATCGTTTGCGGGTGGCCGTTGATTGGCCGCTCTGACAACTAACGAAAAATGGTATCCACTCCCATGGCTGCTTTGCGGGCAAACTTAGGAACCAGCTTTTCATTCCGCCGCCGGGCCAGCCGGAATATGAGAGAAAGAAAGCGCAAAGTTATGACTTGATCGATGATCCGGTAACCACGCTGACGGCGCAGGGCAATCGCGCTGAAAATTTTGAGTGTTCGCTGGCTGAGTGGAAACGGTTTAAAATTCATCCGTACCTTGTACCTGGGTCGCCCGCCTTTCGGGTATTGCTTTTTATATTCTTTTCTGGCTGATTTTAAGCGCTGGCGCATCTCATCATCAAATGGCCTGTAATAGTACTCCCGGGCCAATGCCAGCAGCGCAAAAGTGTCGCGCATAAAGTCAATGTCCTCTACCGGCAGGCCACAGGCACCTGCCTCGGCACGCATGGCTTCAAAATCCTCCAGCAACTGGTAGCCCTCCTCGATGGCAGCCTCCCGGTCTGGGGTAAAATATGTGAGGATTTTCTTCAGCGAGTGGTTAATGAAGATGCTGTGCCAGTAAACATTCAGGAGCGGCGGTACCCGGACTCTGCGGAAAAATAATTTTTGCGTAGCGACATCGGGGATGTACAGCAAGCGTTTGATCAATAGTTCCGATCGTTCCAGCAAGCGTTGCAAGGCATCAACATCTGTGATGCTGTGCTGTTCCGCCCAACGGCGAATGGCAGCGGTGACACTCAAGCGGTCTTTGAAGATGCTGATCGTGATGGCAGTATTGATTTCATTCCAGACCGCACTCTGATCCAGGAATGCCCGGCGACAAAATGGTGTCCAACCGCCTGTTTGACACCAGACACTGATACCACGCAGGTTGGGCGCATTCTCCAGAGCTGTGGCATAAGCAGTGTAATCACCGCCGATAAATGATGGGAATTCCCCGCAACCCTCGTACTCACGCCGTGCCTGCAACTCCACTAAGGTTGGTAGTTTTAATCTGAAAAAATGCGAGTTGACGCCCAGATAACGAAAAAAATCGGACTCACCATACTTCATCGAAACGGTCAGCACCCTGCTGTTCAGCGAGTTAAAAACTTCCGCAAGCCGTTTACGGTGCCAGATCAAATCGCCAATCCGATAAGCGCCGACCGTCCATGTGCGAAAAATAATCTCTCTGCCGGCCTCCTCAAACACTGGCAAGGTAGACTTCAATAGTTTGGTCACATGCCCGGGGCGCTTGAGTACCAAACGGCTGCGAAAATCATGTCTCACATCCAAACCGTCACACTCTCCAACCCGCATAATGACTCCATCAACCTCAGAAAATTCTAACAGGAATCCCCGTAATAATTTCGTTATGAACGCTGCAACAGGACCGATACTGGTTCCGATAGCCTGATATAATGCCGGCGTATAGCTCAGGACATCCATCGTCAGGTACAGACGCAGTCCATGCCGCTTGATAACTTCGATCAGTAACCTGTAACGCTGCCGGTGCTGTTCAATCGCATCACTGATCTCCGGTTCGTAAAGTTCACTGCGCGCCAGGTGCGCCACATCATCAATTGAGACAGCATTATAGCCCAATGCCGCGACCTTCCGGCAAAAAGTATCCATATCAGCTACTACTGCTTGCCAGTTCTTCGCATCCGGATCCCGGGAAGGGTGGATTGTATCAAAAGGGACTTTTGACCAGTTAGTCTTCTTGCTGCTATGCTGCTGGAAAAAGGGAGTAATTGCGTCAATTAAGAATAAGTCCATATAGCAGCAGTGTGCCACCATTCCTGCTGCTTATAAATGTGTCAACTACCAGAGTCCGAAATTTGTTAATCCGGTGAATACCTGCCTCCATCCGCGCTTGAGGCATGTCATACGTATGTATAAGAAACTAAGGTATATGCCACCCATTCACTACATGGCACTCGCAGCTCCAACCAGCCGATGAAACTTACTTTGACACCTTCCTGCCCATTGCGGCTGGCCTACCTGACAGTAGTCGTCGTCTGGGCGGGTATTTACCTGCCGGCATTGGGCACGTTGGAATTAAAGGGTGAAGAGGGCCGCCGCGCCATGCCGGGCATCAAAATGCTGCAGACTGGAAATTGGCTGGTACCGGAAGTTGGCGGCGAGGATTATTTCCGCAAACCGCCGCTGGTAAATTGGGCAGTTGCCACCAGTGTCACGCTCACTGGTACCAGATCAGAGTGGTCGGTACGGCTGCCATCGGTACTGGCAGTCCTGGCCCTGGGCTTAGGTATTTTGCATTGGGGCAGGCAACTGCTCGGGCTCAATGGCAGCCTGAGTGCGGCACTGATAGCCATGACCAATATCAGCATGATGGAAAAAGGTCGCTTAATTGAAATTGAGGCTATCTATATTGCTTTGACCGGACTCGCAACCATCGCCTGGCTCCACTACTATCAACTACGCAAGGCTGGCATCGGCTGGCTGGTTGCTGGTATTATTCTGGGACTTGCCATGCTGGCCAAAGGACCAGTCCATTTGCTGTACTTCTACGCCGTCGTTGTCGCTTGCGCTTACGCCAGATCGGGTCGTGGCGGTATTCGATCAGAGCTGTTGAATTGGCGGCACTGGCTGGGTATAGCAATTGCGGTCGCTATTTTTCTGTCATGGTCGATCCCAATGACACACTCAATTAGTGAAACCGGACTTGGTGAATCTGAAGCTACTGGCACCTGGATCCAGCAATTGTCAGCCCGGTTAGGCTTTGAAGGGTTTAATTTTTGGCGCTGGTGGGAAAACATATTCCGCAGTGCGATCATCAACTTTTTACCCTGGTCGGTACTTCTGCCAATGCTTTGGCATAAACCTCTCAGTGCGAGCATGCAGCCTGACAGGCGTCGTCTCTTTTTTGCCTTGAGAAACGCGCTGGTATTGGCGTGGTTGCTGGTAGCGATCTTACCGGGGTCTGTGCCACGCTATACCCTGCCATTGATTCCGCTAGCCGCCCTGGTAACTGCTATGGCGCTGGTAGAATGGTCAAAAGTACAGTCACCAAAAAATATGTTGCATGCCTGGAGAATATCAAACGTAGCTATTGCTTTTATTTGCTTAGCTGGCGGGCTGACGGCTCCATTTATAGCAGGATTTTCACTGCGGGTTATTATTTGCGGTATGCTGGCAGCTTGTGCGGCAGCCTGTGCAATTATGTTGGCGAACAGGTTACGGCAAACACTATCACAATTACTTATCAGCTCATTATTGATGATCTGTTTTACCCTGATCTTCGCCACTGCAATCGCCCCCCGAATACAACAGCAGGATCAACTCGCCGCCATGGCCAACGAGGTACAACAACAACTACCCGAGAATGCAACCCTCTATTTCTTTCGACCCGATTACCAGTTACTAAATTTTTACCTGCCGCCAACCCTGAAAATCACCAATTCTGGAGGTGAGTTAGAAGACCTTCCTGCAATTTTTCTACTGGTTCGCGAGCGGCATCTTGAGCAAGTTCGCGCACGGCGGGGTTGGGCAAATCCTGAGACTCTACTCGAAATTAAAGACCTCAACGATAAGCCGCTGTTCCTGTTGCAAAAGCAGGATGCAAATTAAAGCAATCCATGTAACTTAGGAGCATGACTGAGCAGCAAAAAACCGCAGACCAACGCAGCCTGACCCTTGGCCACAGCCCGGATCCGGATGATGCTTTTATGTTCTATGCCATGGCGGAACAAAAGATCGACCTGCGTGGTTATCACTTCGAGCACATTCTGCAGGATATCCAGACTCTCAACGAACGGGCCCAGCGCAACGAACTGGACATTACAGCCGTCTCCATTCATGCATATGCTTACCTGCTGGATAAATATGCACTGTTGCCTTCCGGTGCCAGCATGGGTGACGGCTACGGCCCGCTGCTGGTAGCAACCAACGTAGACGGCTTGCATAAAGAGCAGGGTAATGCCGCCATCCGTGACTGGCTAAGTAATAAGACTATCGCCATCCCGGGCAAGATGACCAGCGCGTCATTGTCCCTCAACTTATTCGGTGGTGACGCCATTAAACATACCGTAGTAGTTCCATTCGATAAAATTTTTGACGCAGTCAAAGAAGGCACGGTCGACGTTGGAGTTTGTATTCATGAGGGTCAATTAACCTACCAGCAGGAAGGGCTGCAAGCTGTGCTCGATCTGGGGATCTGGTGGCAGGAGCTGACCGGTGGACTGCCCTTGCCACTGGGTGGAAATGTAATCAGCAAGCAACTGGCCCCAGCAATGAGATCGGAAATTGCAGTAATCCTACGTGATAGTATCGCTTATGGGCTGGCCCACAGACACGACGGCATCGTGCACTCAATGCCGCTGGGACGTGGACTTAATGAAGAGCTGACCGATAAATTTATCGGTATGTACGTGAATGAGCTGACCCTCGATTATGGTGAGCGCGGCCGCCGCGCCATCAGCGAATTCCTTAGCCAGGCTAGCGATGCCGGATTGATCCCAGCACCTGTAGAACTGGAATTTGTCCCGTACCCAGCCTAAACAAAATTCAACATTCAGCACTCAACATCGAACGTTGAATATTCGATGTTCAATGTTGAACGTTTTTTACCCGCTGTATGCTTCCGCAACTTTGGCGGCTGCGTATTCGCGGTTGAGGTTGGCGATAACATCAGCCGGAATATGCTCCGGGCAAACTCCCTCGCATTCGTAGTGATTGGTACAATTGCCAAATCCTGCCTCATCCATAGTCTTGACCATTGACAATACGCGCTTGTGACGTTCAGGTTTGCCTTGTGGCAAAGTAGCCAGATGGGTAACTTTGGCACCAACAAAAAGCATCGCCGAAGCATTCGGGCAGGCAGCTACGCACGCGCCGCAGCCGATACATGCAGCAGCATCCATTGCACGATCAGCAATTTGCTTGGAGATAGGAATGGCATTGGCATCGACAGCAGATCCGGTCCGGACGTCGATATATCCACCTGCTTGCTGCAATCGGTCAAAGGCTGTGCGGTCAACTACCAAGTCCTTAAGCACCGGGAATGGCACCGCCCGATAAGGCTCGATATAGATGGTCTGACCTTCCCTGAAATGGCGCATATACATCTGGCAGGTTGTCGTCTGTTGCGGACCGTGTGGCTTACCATTAATGACCAGCGAGCACATCCCGCAGATTCCTTCCCGACAATCATGATCGAATGCGATCGGCTCTTCGCCTCGTCCCATGATGTCCTCGTTGACGATGTCGAGCATTTCCAGAAAAGAAGCTTCAGATGGTATTTCTCTGGCTTCGTAAGAACGAAACTCACCTCTACTGTCGGTCTTTTCCTGACGCCATACTTTAAGGGTAAAGTTCATAATATTATTAACGTTTGTGTGGTTAAAATTGGATTATTTATAGCTGCGAGTAGCTAGCTGTACTTCTTCGAAATGCAGTTCTTCCTTATGTCTCTTCGGGGCTACATTGTCGCCTGTGTATTCCCAGGCAGCTACGTGAGAAAAATCTTCGTCATTACGCAAAGCCTCACCCTCTTGCGTCTGGTGCTCCGTTCGGAAGTGACCACCACACGACTCCTCGCGTGCTAGTGCGTCCCGGCACATTAGTTCACCAAACTCCAAAAAGTCGGCCACTCTGCCGGCTTTCTCCAGCGACTGGTTGAGTTCTTCACCAGAACCAGGAACGAAGACATTCTGGTAAAATTCTTCACGGATTTCCGGCACCTTCTTGATTGCTTCCTCCAGGCCATCCTTATCGCGGGCCATACCGCATTTGTCCCAGATCAACAAGCCGAGCTCCTTATGGAAGGAATCCACAGTACGTTTGCCCTTAATCGCCAGCAGTTGTTTGGAACGTTGTTTGGCATCGTCAAGCGTACCTTGGAATTCAGCACCATCGACAGGGTATTTATCCTTAACTGTAGCCAGATAATTCGGCAGGGTGTGCGGGATCACAAAATATCCATCTGCTAACCCCTGCATCAATGCGCTGGCTCCCAGACGATTGGCGCCATGATCGGAAAAATTGGCTTCCCCAAGAACATGCAAGCCCGGGATGGTACTCTGCAGATTATAATCAACCCATAAGCCACCCATGGTATAATGCACAGCAGGAAAGATCATCATGGGTGTCTCATAAGCGTTGTCATCCGTGATCTTTTCGTACATCGCGAACAGGTTCCCATAGCGATCCTCAATGGTCTTACGGCCAAGACGATTGATCGAATCTTCAAAATCCAAAAATACACCCAGACCGGTTTTGGCTACCCCACGTCCATCGTCGCAAGCCTCTTTAGCGGCTCGGCTCGAAATATCGCGTGGTGCCAGGTTGCCAAAACTCGGGTATTTGCGTTCGAGGAAGTAGTCGCGTTCGTCTTCCGGAACCTGCGACGGCCGCATTTCACCGCTGCGGATTTTGGCCGCATGTTCGCGCGATTTTGGCACCCACACCCGGCCATCATTGCGCAGTGACTCAGACATGAGGGTCAATTTTGACTGATAGTCGCCGGCCACCGGAATACAAGTGGGGTGAATTTGAGTGTAGCAAGGGTTAGCCATGTATGCGCCACGCTTGTAACAACGATAGGCAGCCGTCACATTGCATCCCTTGGCGTTCGTCGATAAGTAAAAAACGTTACCATATCCACCAGTACACAGCAAAACCGCATCGCCTGCATGTGCACTGATCTCACCGCTAACCATGTCACGCACCACAATTCCCTTGGCGTGGCCGTCAACCACGACCAAATCCAGCATTTCTGTGCGCGGGAACATCTTTACCGAGCCCTTGACTATTTCTTTGTTAAGTGCTGAGTAAGCTCCCAGCAACAACTGTTGGCCGGTCTGCCCTCTAGCATAAAATGTCCGCGATACCTGGGCGCCGCCAAATGAACGGTTGGCCAACAAGCCACCATATTCACGCGCAAATGGCACCCCCTGAGCAACACACTGATCGATGATATTAACGCTGACTTCTGCCAAACGATGAACGTTGGCTTCACGCGAGCGAAAGTCTCCGCCTTTCACCGTGTCATAAAATAATCGATAAACACTATCGCCGTCATTCTGGTAATTCTTGGCGGCATTGATGCCACCCTGCGCGGCGATGCTGTGAGCGCGGCGTGGGCTGTCCTGAAAACAGAAACACTTCACATTGTAGCCTTGCTCACCCAGAGTTGCGGCTGCGGCAGCACCAGCTAACCCGCTGCCAACGACGATTATGTCGTATTTTCGCCTGTTGTTTGGAGCAATTAATTTGGAATCAAAGCAATACTGCTCCCATTTGCTACTGATCGGACCCGGTGGAACTTTAGAATCTAGTGTTGTACTCATTTTTGCTGTTTACGCTATTAGTTGTTCGGTCAGTTGAGCTCTGAAATCATGCTTTTATTAAGCCGGTTAAAACCGCGATCGGGATCGATATAAAGCCTGCAAAAACCAGCCATGAAATAACCCGACCCCCCAATGAAAGCCCGTTGGCCCAATGGTCACTACGAACCCCCAAGGTCTGTGGAATACTCGCGATCCCATGGCTTAAATGCATGAACAGCAGCGCCATGGCCAGAATGTAAAAAGCCGAAATGTACCAATAACTGAAACCCGCTACCATCATCGCGTGGGTATTGTGACCTTTGTGCGGCTCTGCATCCTGCAACGTTACCCCCCACTTTTTGTCCAACTCAATGTAAGCAGGCTGCATGGTACCGTCGGCAAACTTGATCATCTCCTGATTATATTCGTGCCCTGGTACCACCCGCACCGTGAAGTGTAATAAGTGGAAAATGCTAAATGACAGTACGATGAGACCACTCAATACCATCGAACGTGAGTAAATAGTTGACTTGGTAGGACTAGAAACCGCATAGCGCTCAGGGCGTGCCTGCCGGTTTGCTATACTCAGTTGAATGGTACATACCACATGTATTACTATCAAAGCCAACAGGCCCGCCCGTATCACCCACAGCAGGGCACCCAAATCATGCAGTTTGTAGGCATATGAGTTGATCCAGTCCGGACCCAGATAAATCTGCAGGTTACCGGCCATATGACCAATTACAAATAAAACCAAAAATATGCCACTCAGGCTGACAATTAGTTTCTTTCCAATGGAAGAACGATAAAATTCTACTAGCGATTTCATGGATAAAAAATAAGCAAAATTACATACAAATTACGACCGGAAGCACAGATCCGGTTGAAAACCGGAGACGGATGCAGAATATAAGAGTTCCTTATTGTGTCAAACTTTTTTGGTGATTTCCCTGCAACCGCGCTCATTCCTGCCTTAAGTATGCTGGATGTTAGTTATCTGTAACAAAAAGCGGCTCCGATTTTCAAAAACCGGAGCCGCTCTTCTACACAAGGAACCTAACAACAAACAACCAACTATAACTCACGCAGCACCAAGTCTACGTATCCATATAAACTAAAAATCTGTACACACTTGAGTAAGCATTGCTACTCGCGTCAGGATGATATTTTCGATAAAAAACAAATTGAAAAATAATTGCAAGGTTTTTTTTAAAAAATCATCTTTTACGACTTTTACTGGTCAGCTGTGACCTGCCCCGCAGTTTATAAAGCGGGCAATCAACCTAATTCAGACAGGATCCTGGCGGCTGCGGCTGCTGGATCATCGGCGGCTGTTATCGGCCGCCCTACGACGATTTGAGAGGCACCTGCCTCAAGCGCATCCGCCGGAGTCATAACCCTTTTTTGATCACCAACGGAACTTCCCTGCGGTCGCACCCCCGGCGTAATTAAGGGAAATTGCTGGCCAAATATTTGCCTTAGTAGAGCTGCTTCGTGAGGACTGGCCACTAATCCATGAATCCCGTTGTGGAAGCCGATTTTGGCCAGTCGCAGGACCTGGTCTTCAACAGCCTTAGCACCAACACCAGTAGCCTCCAAAGTCTCGCGGTCTGCCGATGTCAGTACCGTAACTCCCAGTAGGATTAACTGCTCGGCAGCTGCCTGAGCGGCCGCTTCAACCATGGCAGGCCCGCCTCCTAAATGCAGGGTGAGGTAGTCAACTTCCAGTTCACATGCCGAACGCACCGCTCCAGCTACAGTATTGGGAATGTCATGAAATTTTAAATCGAGGAAGACCTTAACCTCCAGCGCTTTAATTGCTTCGATGATTGAGGGCCCGCAGCGGGTGAACAGCTCGAGTCCTACCTTGAGGGTACCGGCAAAACCAACCACTTGTTTCGCGACTGTCAGCGCGGTTGCCCGGTCGGGCAAGTCAAGGGCAACTATGAGTTTGTCGCGAGCAGTGTTGGCATGATTAGACACGTGGTTGATTAGAATAGTATTGATTCGTGAGGTCAACCCCGGGCGCTAGTGACCACGGGCTCACTGAATCCACTTTTCTTTGCGCTGCGATGTCACCACTATGTTTAATCATGAATGTCCAAGCTCCTGCTAAGCTCAACCTCACTCTGAAAATCCTGAATCGCCGACCTGATGGCTACCATGAGTTGGAGACAATTATCGCTGCCTTGGCTTTAAGCGACCGAATAACCATATCACAGAGCGGGGCTCCAGGTCATTTGGAATTTCAATGTAATGAGCCGGACTTGCCAATCGACGAGTCTAATCTGGTAGTCAAGGCAGTTACTGCATTCCGTAAGGCAACAGCAATACCAACAGGATTAAAAATAACGCTGGTCAAAAACATTCCTCATGGTGCCGGTTTGGGCGGTGGCAGTAGTGACGCCGCCGCAACTTTGCTGGCACTGAATAAAATGCATGATAGTCCTCTCAGTAAACTCCAGCTTAGCGAAATCGCCGCCAGTCTCGGCAGCGACGTCCCATTTTTCTTAACTGGCGGGCTGGCGCTTTGTCACGGGCGCGGGGAAAAAGTTACTCCCATGACTGAACCGATTCCAGACTGGTCACTGCTGTTAATTAAACCACCATTTGGCATCAGCACCCCCTGGGCTTACCAGAGCTATGCCAAAACCCACAATGACACTGCTCACGCTACACCCGTACAAAAACTTGATGACTGGAACCTGTTTAACGATCTGGAGGCACCGGTATTCTCTAAGTACCTGCCACTCGCAGAATTAAAAGGCTGGCTGCGGCAGCAGCCGGAAGTTCGGGCTGCCATGATGTCAGGCTCAGGTTCAACAATCTTTGCCATCCTCGGCAACGGATGTGCGTCTGAGGATTTTCGCCAGCGGGTCGTCCAGCGCTATGGCGATACGTTCTGGGTCATGCCAACCACCCTGGACACTAAAGATCGGAGGCATTAGCCCGGATCAATCACAAACTTCGTAGCGAGACGCAGCGTGAGGTGCTTG
>CAZHRP010000015.1:0-21671 GCA_964535055.1 uncultured Chthoniobacteraceae bacterium | reverse complement strand
AAAGCGGCCAAATGCCGCAGAAAATCAGAAAGTAGCATCCACCGCGTAAGGTGACCAGAAGTCCTCGCCAACGACATCAAACATCGACTGAGAGATGACAACAGAAGGCAAAGAGCTGCTGTCTTCATATACTATACCACCTTGGCCGCCATCTCTGGTAGGGACACCTCTATTACCAGCGAGCGTCAACAATGCGTTATATAGTTCAGTGCCGGGTTTCATATATGTCGCCAATAAAGTAGGATCCCATTCTAATGCGTCTACAAAAGACTCATCATTATCGATCATGTACTGGTCTTTTGCGGCATCAATCAAACGGACTTCATTTTTTAGCTCAGTGGCTTGGGCACGCAGCCGGGCTCGCAAGAAGCTGGGCACCGCAATTGCTGCTAGCAGGGCAATAATTGCAACCACAATCATAATTTCTACGAGAGTAAAACCCTTTCTTTTGTATACCTTATCAATTTTCATATCATTTTTTGTTACTATTTATTATATGTATTATGCTTATACATTAATTATATTAACGAGTAGATCGTCAGGCGACAGCCCAGCAGAATCAGATGGGTACTGCAACACTTTTCTCAACTGTTGACATGCTTTACTATTGCTGCCGCTACTACTTCAAATGTGCGTAAGGCTCAAAAGTGCAAAATCGAAAAGCAATACTACCCCTCTTCACCTTTAGCGATAGAAGGATTGCATCAGCGCCTTTACTCTGACTAGATGCACACGAGCATGGAGCATTCACAGACATCCGGAGATAAATATAAGGGGGTATCCGCCATTGCCTTGGTCATTGCTATTTTGCTGGCGGTGATGGCCTTCCAGCTATCCGTAATCTTTTTTCCGGCCGCTCCGGCACGCACTTTCGATGAGATTGTATTCCATCGTCTGGCGCTACAGATGCAGGTGAATATGAATGATTACCACACTCAGGCATTTTGGGTACAAGCTCAGGAAAATGGCAGAAAATTACCCGATTATTTTGCCAAGCCACTGTACAAACACCCGCCGCTGTTTACCTATGCCATTATGCTTGCGCATAGCATCTTTGGTCAGGACATGACATCCTCATCGTACGTTCCCGCATTTTTTGCCGCGGCAACTGTGTTGGTAACATTTTTGCTGGGTAAGGTAATGGCAGGTCCACTGACCGGCTTGGCGGCGGCCCTGCTGCTGGCGCTGCATCCCGTACACATCCTCTGTTCACAAAAGATTTGGCTGGCCAGTACCCTCGCCTTCTTCACCAGCCTGGCACTCTTGCTGGTAATTGTCGGCAAACAGAAACAAAGTCCCTATTGGTTTTTACTGGCTTCAGCGTGCATCGGACTGGCTACTTTAACCAAATATCCCGGCATCCTGATGCTGCCCATACTCGCATTACCGGTAATCCGTGCACAGCCACCGAAGTTGGTACTGGTTACATTTTTTGCCTTGCCCTTTCTGATGCTGGTCCCATGGGGACTGTGGAACCTGGAAGTCTATGGAGTCGGCTTTATTTACAGCACATTCTTCATCCACTTCCACAAGAGCTGGCTCGACCACCCGATCATTCTGGCACTGATATTAATTGGTCTGACCTCCCTACTGGTCTGGGTGGCTGTTGTCGTATTCCAGTCAAAAGGTACCATAGGCAAGCCGACCGTGGCCATCAGTACGCCGCTGGTGTCTCCACAACTGCTAATATCAGGCCTGGTTCTTGGTTTCCTGGCAGTGGGATTATTCCAGGGACTGTTATGGGGCTATGTCCCGGAAACGGGTTGGCAGGTTGGCCAGTTTTACTCGGAGCCATTTTCATTTTACCCGGAGCGTATAGTCACCTATTCGTCGTTCTTTATCGCAGGTTTCCTCGGCTTGCCACTCCTGCAAAAACTCAACCCGGGCTTAAAACTCACTTTGGGTAGTGCCATGGTATTATTGGTATTCTTCATCCTCTGGAGAAATTTCCAGTGCCGCTACATTTTACCGGTACTTGCCCCGCTCAGCGTTGTTTCAGCAGTACTAATTGGCATGGCATTAAACAGCCCCTTTACTTTGAGCTTCAGTAAATGGCAGCTTCAGGGGCGCTGGATAATGATTGGATTATTGGCCTACGCAGCATTACGCTTACTGCATTTGAATGCCAACTTTAGCTACCAAAATTATCCGTGCTACTTTTAAAGCTTGTTGCTAAGATTTTTCGCTGATGCATTTGGTGATTAATATTCCATGCTTTAACGAAGAGCAGACCCTGCCAATAGTGCTGGCTGAGTTACCCAAACAGATCGAAGGCATTAGTAAAATAACCGTTCAAGTTGTGGACGACGGCTCATCTGACGGGACCGTCGCAGTCGCTCAAAAACACGGCTGCAGAATCATCCGCCACCAGCGTAACCGGGGCCTGGGTAATGCATTTAAATCCGGCCTCAATGGAGCACTTGCAGTTGGTGCAGATATACTGGTCAACACTGATGCCGATAATCAATACCCCGCCAAATACATAACAGAGTTAATTCAGCCAATCATCGATAACAACTCAGATATCGTAGTCGGCAATCGTCAGCCATGGAAAGTTAAGCACTTTTCCCGTTACAAACGACTCCTTCAACTGGTTGGCAATTTTCTGGTTCGCTGTATCGCCGATTGCAAAGTTCCGGATATGATTTCCGGATTCCGTGCCTACTCGCGTGAAGCAATGCTTAACCTTAATGTCACTACTAAGTTTTCTTATGTGCTAGACACTATAGTTCAAGCCTCAAAAAAAGGTCTACTCATCAAATCCGTCCCCGTGACCACCAATCCGCCAACTCGCGAATCCCGACTATTTAAGGGCAGTCTGCAACACATCAGAAAGTCCGCAATTGATATCCTGCGCCTATACCTCATCTATGAACCGTTCAAAACTTTTTTCTTACTGGCAATGTTGCTGGCTGCACCAGGAATTGCGCTAATCGTACGCTTTCTAATTTACTACACTCAGGGACAGGGAGACGGTTATATTCAGTCTCTGGTGATCTCCGTAGTCTTTATACTGCTCTCGGCCGCATCACTTATCATAGGCATTGTCGCCGGGTTAATCAGTATCAACCGCCTGTTAATTGAGGATGGCCTGGCCATCACTAAGCGCAAAAACATCACACAGGAAAGCTCATAGCTCGCTCGAATTACAACGACTTGCCTGATAAACAGTAAACCAGTGTTCTCATTACTCAAAAAGTCACGCGAAGAATTCCTGGACCGCTATCATGCTACATTGTGGGCTGATCTGTTTTCAGCAACCACCTGGTCGATAAAACATTCAGCCGAACCGCTTACAAAACAGCACTGCAAGGGGAAGGTACTGGACGCCGGCGCCGGTCGTGGCACATGGCAGTCGATTACCAGCCAAGTCACATCCGATTATCACTCAATCGATTGCTCCAGCCGCGGAAAATTCCAGCCTACTATCATTGGCGATATTCAGGATATGCCTGATGTACCGTGCGATAACTACGATACCATCATCTGTCACCAAGTCTTCGAACACCTGCCCCGTCCATGGCTGGCAGTAGCCGAATTTTACCGGGTACTGCGACCGAGCGGCAAGGTAATCGTTTCCGTACCTCACCTTAGCCGCTATCACGAACTGCCGCATGATTATGTGCGATTCACGGAATTCGGTCTGCGGAGCATCTTTACCGAAAACGGCTTCTCAGAATTAAAAATGTGTACCTACGGTGGATTGCTCAGTTTTTTGCACCATCAGACCAGCTTTATTTTTCCTGGCCTACTGATTGGGATTCCGATAATCCAACAGCTTGCCCTGCTGATAAACGGCGTAATTTCAATACTGCTGACGCAAGTCGAGAATTTGACTGGGCCACTGCGTTTACCGATCGGCTGTATTGCAGTCTTTCAAAAACCTCCACTACAGAGAAACTCTTAGAGAACACACTGTACTGTCCTGCTATCGTCTGTTCGTCTTCTAAGACTCCGTGCGGCACGCACTCCCACAACTCATAGCCTGGACCTCATTGTAGAATAAAGCGCGGCAAATTCGCTGCTACTTGCCTGCCTCGAGAATTTTTCTATCACCATGGTAGCTGCTGCGGCGCTAAGCCGGTGACACAAATCATCATGATCCAGCAGCTTGATAACTGCGGCTGCTATTTGTTCTGGTTGCTGCTGGTCAACCAGCAAACCGGTTTCCCCATCGAACACAGAGTCCACAATCCCGCCACAACGCGTTGCTATCACCGCTGTCCTATTTGCCATTGCCTCTAAAAATGTCAGACCCTGCCCTTCTACCCATCCATCCACTCCGGTTTTTGAGGGGCCAACAAAAATATCAGCCGCCCTTATGTAATCCCCGACTTTATCTGAGGCAACCCAGCCGTGAAAGATCACGCTATCAGTCAAACCATATGATTTTACCTGTTGCTCAAACTTCGCTCGGTCCTGACCCTCTCCAAGTATTAACAACTTCACCTTACGACCTTGGTGCAGCAGTAAACGGGCAGCCTCTATTAAATCACCAACACCCTTCTCTTCAACTAGGCGACCAACAAATATTAATAGCTGGGCATCGCTGCCAAATTCCCTCTTAAGCTCTGCTGCTTTCCCGTTCGAAACCCGCTCTGCACTGGGAATAGCTACTCCCATCGGAATCCGTTTGAGACAACGAATTTTGTCGGTTATCTGCCTAGCAGCTGTTTCGGTAACTGAACTGTTAACTGTTACTGCATTAGCAGATTCAAGAACGTAACGCTTTGCCAACTGATTGACCCTGCCTCTTAAACCAAATATATCACCACCGTGAATAGTAACTATGTGCGGAACATTCATCAACATCGCGGCCACTACCCCACTGAATCCCTGCGGCAATATCCAGTGTGTATGCAGGATATCATACTTTACAGATTTTAAGCAGGAAATGGTGCTGGTAATCTCTGCCAGCAGGAATGGCACAATAAGCAGTCTTTTGATCGGGTTCTTTCTGATATTGATGAGCGCTCCACCTCCATAACACAGCGTTTGCAGGCTTTCAGGAATACAATATCTAAACCTCCTGACATGTACCCCATCCATATGCTCCTCCCTCCTGCAACCCTTCGCATGGGGCGCCAGTATATCAACTTTCCAGTCAAGTGATTGCAAGTCCTTTGCTAAGTCTAATATAAAAGTAGTGGTTGAATCACCTTCCCAACGCGGAAAGTTTGATGTCAGCATTAAGACTCTACCGCCCTGCCCATTACCACTTTTTGACATTACAGAAGTGTGTAAATTAGGTTAATGTCTATAAAATTCTACACCAAAGACTCTAAAAACCGGTGCCCCTAAAGAAAGACCGCTAAAGCAAACTGCAAAACCATTTTCCATTACTTAATAGACTAGGAAAATTTGAGCAATGAAAGAAGAAATTTCAGAAAGAACTTCATGAATATACTATTTATCTGCAACAGGTTCATGAGTGGCAGGGATATTGTCAAAGAAGACTTTGGCTATGTGATACGCTTTTCCGAGGAACTCGCTAAACTTGACCACGAGGTGACCTTATATGCCGGAAACTTCCACAATAAAGAACACTTTGTAGGCCAGCATAAAAATCTGAAAATCATTTCATTTCCATTTAATAGAATTTCCCTGCCATTCTATTTATTTCGGATAATTTCGCATATCGTTAATCAAAAATATGATATCATCATTGTAGATAGAGAACCCCTTTATTCTTGGGCTGCCTATATTGCTACTCGTTTATCAAGATCTCCAATGATATATTATTTAGGCGATATCTGGTCTCATGAAAATTGGATTATCAATAAGTTTTATGATGCTCTGGTAAATTTTTTGATTAAAAGAGTCGATGGCTGCGCGTGTATTTCTCCCGCACTGCTGGAGAAAGTCAAAGAACTTGGCTGTAAGGCAGGGGCAATAGTCTCCACCGGCATAGATCTGAAGGCCTTTACCAAACAAAATCCCCATAAATCTAGAGAAAGATTAAATTTGCCATCTGATAAAAGAATTATCGCTTACACCGGCAGCATAAGCAAAAACCGCGGAATTGAAATTCTTGTTGAAGCTGCGGCCATAGTCAGGCGATCACTCCCTGATGTAGAATTATATCTTTTTGGTAAAAGTGCTCCCAATTACGCTGCCGGATTAAAATATGGTCAGCTCAAGATAAGTGACCTTAAACCTGAAAAAGTCGTATATGCAATAAGCTCAGCTGATGCTCTTGTTTTACCTAATCCTGTAAGTGAATTTTCAAAATATTGCTTCCCGTATAAGCTGCTGGAATATCTGGCATGCGATCAACCGGTAGTCGCGACTGACATAGGTATAGCTAGTACACTGCTAAGTAGTCATCGGGAACTGCTATGCTCACCAGGTAATGCTAAGGATATGGCTGAAAAAATAATTAATGTCCTCAATTCTCAAGACAACAGATCAGGATTAAGATCTATAGTTTTAGAATATAGCTGGCAGAATTCAGCTGCTCATTTAAATGAACTGATACTTAATATTACTGAAAAGCAATATCAGTCTTGATTTTCTTAACAGGGAAATTCCTGCTATCGATTTGACTACTTACAAATTGTTACTGAAATTTATTAGTCGTTACAAACTTGTTTAATATTGCAGCGAACTCTTTAGCCATTTCCTCGTGACTATAATTTTTAATTTTATCCGGATGACCCTGATATTCTATTGTCCCTGAAGCTTCATACTCCTCATAATATTTTAAAAAATGTTCCTTTATTTTTTCTACCGTTGGCGCAGACACGCCGGCGCAGGTAGCTTTTAATATCCTTGCCAATTCGGTATCTTCATTTGTTCCTAATGCTAAAATTGGCCTTTGGGCTGCAAGGTACTCGAACAGCTTCCCAGTAACTATACCTTTGTCTTGCGGGAGGTTTGAGCTGATAGATAGCAGCAACTGTGCCGACCTCTGCTTGGCCAGGATTGCTTGCCTCTCTAAATACCCTTTTTCCACTACTACTCCAGCTAGATTGTATTTATCGATTAAAGCAGCAAGATAAGATCCAAAAAATCCATAAAACTCAACAACCAATTTCTTTTTGTCTATTTTGTTTTCCTCGGCAAGTTCCGACAAGGCACAAAAAAAGCCTTCAGGGTCACGCCTCCCAGGATAAAATCTTCCAGTATAAATAATAAGAAACCTTTTATCAATATTTCCCTCTGCAAGCTGCAATTCTTCGGGATCATAACCATTAGTTATTGTGTAAATCGGCTTAGCCTGATGGAGTTTCTTGAATTCAGTGGTTAATGGTTCAGACACTGTCACCAGTGCATCCGCCAGCTTTAAAGTTTTAATTTCCAGCTTTTTCTCAAAATAAATCTTAATATTATTGTGAGTGTGATAAGGGTTTTGTGACCACAGGTCTCTAAAATCTGCAACCCATCTTAGTCCAGTTTGCTTTTTTATTTCCGCAGCAATAGGATTAATGCTTACCGGCCCTGAACTGCTAAGTAGTGCATCGAAACGCTGCCGCCCATGCAACTCTATTGCTTTTGCTACTGCAAATTTCTTCCACTTTATAATTTCATCAGGAAAGGGCATAAAAAGTCCACTTTTGAAAACAATCCGCTTCGCCAGATCCAGCATCAAGAATTTGATTCCTCTCTTCTCATTCCTGCTAACAGTGCCATCGGTGATAGTTTTATATTTCTTAAAAATATTACTGAAATATCTGTATATGCTGGTTCCGCACGGAGTACGTATGACTTGATAATCTTCATCGGCCACCTCAACATCTTCTGTAGTAAGAACGGTGACTTCCCAACCATAGTCTTTTAAATACTTAGCGATCCCTCCGGTACGCACAGAGGCTATACTTGGGAAGGGAGGAAAAAAGTAAGTAAGAAAAAGTAACTTTTTTTGCATCTGATGCATTAAATTTTTCTGTTGTTAAATGGTCACTGGGTGTGCGGGAGGTTTCATCAGTTACACTTTTATCCCGAAAAGGACGCTGTGGTAGGCAAACAGTGCACGCAGCATGCGGTAGGTTCGCCCCAGCGGCCAGTTTTCTCCATACAGTTTGGGATGAATTAACAGCCTCCTTAAAAGTTCAGGTAACGGCAGTAAGCGAATACCATTGGAAGCAAGCTGCGAAAAACCTGCATCTTTCATCCAACGCTCATAGTCAAATACCGAAAAGAATCGCACACCTTGCAGGTGCAACATAGTTGATGGGGCAATACCACGAAGGATAACTCTTTTCAAGGTATACAGCGAATATTTAGTATGAGACGTCATCCACAATTGGCCCCCCGGCTTCAACACCCGCGCAATTTCACGTAAACCCAGCAGCGGTTCGTCCAGGTAAAAGATTACTGAATTACAAATCACGAAGTCGAACGCCCCGTCCGTCCAGGGTAAGTCATCGATACTCGCCTGGCGATAGTCTATTGTCCCCGGTTCAGGCAGGCTCGCAAATAAATCACATGCGCTGATATGCAGGTAGCCACGCCTCGATAATTCCAGTGCAAATGCACCATTGCCACAACCAGCATCAAGTATACGAATCTCCCGGTCTTCTGGTAGGATCCTCACAAGATTCAAGAAAAACGGATTATCCAGTCGTACCTGAGGCTCAACTGTCAGCAGCCATTCTTCGTAAATTTCCTTTATTTTTTCCTGATCATTCATACTGGGTCGAGTACCGAAATTATGACTGCTGATAATCCGAACATTACTACAGCTCTAGACACTCCCTATACTGGTAAATTCTACTCAGCCACCAACTAGCATTACACTCGCTCAGTACCACGTGGAAACTAAAAACAAGCTGACATTTAATACTGGAGGTAGTAACCACTGAGTGAATGGAATTCCGCTTCCCAATTTTCGGGTATACATTCTCTTTAAAAATTGCGAAGAGAATCCCAACTTTGCGGCCGCAAATTATCCCCCGCGATTCTAAGCTATGGCAGTTATTGGGGCTCCCGGTCACAGCCGACAAACCACAGAACGCATGGTTAGATAGTGCAAGGGAATTCCAAAGCTCCGAACGCTGGAATGATGACCCCGGGTACTCGTTTATCCTACAGAACCTGCCTCAGCCTCTGCAACAGTCACTGCCACTGTTAGACATTGGTTGCGGCATGGGACAGCTGGTAAGTTACCTGAAACACCTCGACCTGATAGAGAAATTTGACTATCGGGGATATGATTTTCATGAGCCGAGTCTACAGGTTGCCCGGGAGTTACACCCTGGATTTCATTTCGAGCAACACGACTGCCAACAGCCCATCAAAGAAAAGACAGACGCTGGTCTCATCTTAAGCAAGGGAACCTTGATCAGCATGCTACGTCCTGATCTGGCGCTGCAACAAATGCTCACACTCAAGCCCGCCACACTTCTGCTGATCCATACAGCATTGACCAATGATAACTCTGACGATTCCGCTTACCAGTTATTCATCCAAGGTGACCATAAACAGGTTTCCGTATATTCAGTGCTGTCAAGACAATGGTTTTTACAACAGCTAAAGAATGATTACCTCATCCAGGTGGCGCAGCGACGCAAGCATAACCAGTTCATCGAAGGACTGGGCCATTATGCATTGTACGACTTTGCATTACTTAGGCAGTAAGTGATTTATGAATGCAATTCAGCCAAAAATCCTAATCTGTACAGCACATGACATCCGTGCTGATGCCAGACCCAGACGGATGATTCATTTTCTTGCAGATATGGCGGAAATTACTTGCTTCTCCAGTGGTGTTGACGACCAACTCCCGGCACAGGGAATTGCCCTTGGCAAGCCTGGCATCTGGCAGCGTCTGATGCTGAAAGCGGGTAAGCTGCTCTCAGTTTGTGGCTATGATCACTTGCTAAATTACAGCCGTGGCGCCTTCACATTCGGAGATCACCTGCAACGCTACAGCTACAATTTGGTCATACTCTACGACCTGTTTTACCTGCCATATGTCATCAGCAAATTACCCGCCGGTACCCGCTTATGGGTTGATGCCAGAGAATATTATCCGGAACACTTTAACGATCTTTGGTGGCGAATATTAGAGGGTGGCTGGATGCGTCGTACCACAGCTAACTATCTCAATAAGGCTGATCGGGTGCTTACAGTTTCCAGGGGTCTAGGTGATCTCTTTCAGAAGAATTTCGGCATAAAAACCACCCTATTGGAAAGCTGTGAGGACCACTACGATATCGTCCCCGGAAAAGTCGATCCCAATTCAATTAAAATCGTTCATCACGGCAGTGCTTCTCCTGCGCGCCAGCTGGAACGCATGATCTTCATGATGGATCATCTGGATAACCGCTATCATTTAGATATGATCCTGTTAGGTGATGGCACCAAGTATCACAACTATTTAAACTCGCTGGCCAACACCCGCAGGAACGTTTCGATCCTCCCAGGGATTCCATATTCCAGCCTGGTACGCAAAACATCCCAATATGATATCGGAATCTTCCTCGCCCCGATCACCACCACCAACTTGAGAATTACCTTGCCCAATAAACTGTTTCAATTCATCCAGTCACGCTTGGCAGTCCTGATCGGTCCTAACCAGGAAATGGCAAGAATCGTAAAGGAATGGAGCAATGGTGTTGTTTGCAAGGATTTTGAACCAGAGACTTTTGCCACGGCCATATCAACTATTACCCCCGAAGAGGTATTCGCAATGAAACAAGCCAGTCACCGTGCAGCAGAAAGACTAAATACCCGGGAACAAAAGAATTTTGTCCAGTTAGTCGCCCGCCAGGAGTTGGAGCTACAGTAACAGATAGTCAGCAACTCTACCTCGCAACAACAAAATTCTGTAACCAGGGTACTAAACAAAGATAAGACGAAATTTAGACTTCGGATAACAACCAGTGACTACCGATAGCCAACGCTCAAATCAAGTCGCCTCGCTGGCAGCAGCTAAACTCTTTGCTGCTCTGTCAGCAATTATATTAAATATTGCCCTTACCAGGTTACTGGACCCTTACGAGTATGGCCTATATCATAAAGTCTTACTGCTATTCCTGATTGCCGCCCCATTCCTGACCTTCGGCCTGAGCGAATCCCCGTACTTTTTTTTACCCGGTTCAAATTCCCCGCGTAAATTCCTGCAAAAACTGATGCTCATCTATTTTGCTATAGGGGCTGGGTTTTGCGCACTTATTCTTGGATTGGGATATTTTGGCATACCTGTTTTTTCCAACCCTAAAACCAATGAATTACTGCTGATCGTTGCACCATATGCCTTGGTTGCTCTGCCAATGGCGGCTGCCACTAGTATTCTATCAGCATTAGGCCGGAGCCGCTCTATGGTGGTATTGCAGCTGCTTACTCCGCTTCTGACGCTGACCGCGGTTACTATCTCATGCTGGTTTCTACCGTTCGCTTCTACTGCCCTGCTAGCTACGGTCTGGGCAACTGGTTGTTCGACCTTGCTTCTTTATTATTTGATGCTGCGTGGCCTGAAAGATTCAGGTGACGCTGGTTACCGCTTTGCATCTATCCTCAAGTACAGTCTACCCCTCGGGTTAACTGCTATAGTCGGGCAGCTGAGTGTCAATCTCGACAAGTTGATTGTGTCGATTTTTTCAACCACTGAAGAATTTGCGATCTACGTGACAGGGGCAGTGCGCTTGCCTTTGATAGCTATCGTTGCTGGCTCAGTTTATGCTATTATCATGCCGGAGTTATCCAAATTGCTAAAAGTTGGCCGCAAACAGGATGCTTTCCAGTTATGGCAACGATCGTCAATTAGTTGCGCTCTGGTGCTCATCCCGGCAATGGTGTTTCTTGCCATTTTCGCAGAAAAATTGATTGTCCTGCTGTTCACGGAACAATATCGGGCGAGCAGCGAACCATTTAGAATTTATCTGCTACTGCTACCAGTTCGCTCTATGGCTCTAACTGCCTTTCCTATAGCGAGCGGACATAGTCGACAGGCGCTCATTGCATCAACGGCCAGTTTGATTGGAAATGGAGTGGCCAGCTACTTCCTGGTTAGATGGATCGGGCCGGTAGGTGCGGCTATAGGCACCTTGATAGGCATCTATGTCTTTGCCTTGCCAATTTACTTAAAGTGGATCGAGCAAATCAGCGGGGTGAATTACTTTAGGATTATTCCGTTAAAAAACATGATACTGATTTTACTTGTGAGCATCTGCACAGCTTTGCCATTCGCCCTGATAGACCTAATTTTCGATTTGCCAGGTTGGAGCGTATTATTACTCGGCACCCCGATTTATGCGCTATTAGTGCTTACTATCTTAAACAAATTAGGGTTTAAACATTTCCCTCCTTTTGTAAATAAAGCATTATCTTTATTGGCTAAAAAAAGATCTCTTTAGACAAACGACTGAGAATTAATGTACCAGTTTTCATAAGCAAAGCTATATGCCAGACACTGTTAAAATTTGCCTGATTGGGGGTACTGGTCGCTGCGGAACAACTATCCTTAAGACTGTCATGGCGGGGCATCCTGACGTTGCTGTAACGCCATCCTGGCGATTTACTATAGATCCGGACGGACTGGTGGACTTCTATCGTTCACTTTCCAATAATTGGTCACCATACCTTTTCGATGTGAAGCTTAGGCGCCTCAAAAATCTGCTCAATCGTATTTCCTCGTCATCATTGTTGACCCGGACTTTGTTGCATGCAAACAGGCTATTGCAGTTGGAAAGGCTGATTGGCAGAAAACTATTACCCCCAATGGCAGAGCACCATGCTAGCCGCCTGTGTCCCCAATTTACAAAGTTGAGCGAGCAACTACTCGCAGAGCTAGTGACATTACAATACCGCGGCTTCTGGACAGGTGGTTCGCTTTTCCAAAAATCGATGCATTTTGCCGGCTACTGCAAGCCAGCAGAGTTGTCGATACCGATGGGTAACTTTTACCGGGCGGTAGCAACAGCCGTCACCGACAATACTAACAAGTCATACTTCATTGATGACAACACCTGGAATATACTCTTTTTTGATGCGCTACTTGAGTTATTACCTGATGCTAAATTGGTACACATCTACCGTGACCCCAGAGATGTGGCTGCCTCATTTCTTGGTCAAAGCTGGACTCCCGATCACCCGGAGTATGCCTGCAATTTCTACGCTGAGATCATGGCACGCTGGTCGGAGGTAAAATCTTCGGTGCCTCCAGATTCCTTTATGGAAACTTCCCTGGAACAACTTGTCTCCGAGACAGAAGAAACCCTGCACCGCATTTGTAAATTTTGGGAGATTCCCTACCATACAACACTGCTGAAAACTGACTTGAGTAAATCAAATCAAGGGCGCTGGCAAAGCAGTCCAATAAACAATGATCGTTATCTTAACATTCTCCAGCCATGGGTAGATAAGCTGGGATACTAGGAAGAATGAAGAAACACAATCATATGGATAAAACATCAAAGTCTCTAGCTAATAAAATTTCCAATACCTTACTCAACATATTCTGGTATTTTGCTGGCTCTGTACCGCTGCGATTAATTTGGCAGAAGATCTGGGGTGAGCACTGGCGTGGCATAGTCCTGCGTTGGGGTATGCTTAATGTTCATTTTCTATGTAAAGTTAATGACCAGATGGTCCTGTGCGGAAACTGGAGTTGTAAAGAAGTGATGAATTACCATCAAGCCATCGGTAAGAATGGAAGATTACTCGTTATGGAAGCAAATGCAGAGACTAGCAAGCGCGTTGCCGAAGAATTCGATAAGCAGCCAAATAACCACCCGAAGGAAAATGTCAGATTTATTCCTAAAGGCATTTGGAACAAAAAGTGCAACTTGCAGATGGTCCAGAGCCTCGGTGATTACAGCGGGTTTGACAGACTCGCTACTGAGGAGATCAGTGAGTTTCCGGAACAACTCCAAACTAAAACTCGAGAAGTTTCTGTCTCCGTTGACAGCCTCGACAATATTATTCTTACAAGCCACCTCGAGCGTGTAGACTTGGTTGTACTCACCGTTAATGGCGCAGAGACTGCTGCGTTTCAAGGTATGTCAAATCTTCTGGAACAGAACCCAAAACTACGAATCATCGTCAACTCGAATTACCCCCAACCTTTCAATAAACTGACAGAGTTAATGAAAACTGCAGGTATGTCCGTTTATTATCACAAACCTAAGCAAGTATACTGGAAGGACCCCGACTTCAATTATGCCTGTGTTTACGCTTGCAAATAACCGGCCAGACAAAAGCCCATGCTTCAGGGTGTAGTCAAGTCCGCTTCCGAATGCTTGCCAATTAGTGAAGCTTTCGTCGAGTTATACGACAAAGATGGCAATCTGTTAGAATCAACACGCACCAATACTGATGGCTATTGGACGCTCTCTACCGCGGGTCAATACATACAGGTAACTCACAAAGGCTATTCCAGAAAGACTTACTCGACGACGGGGTTGCCACCAGTCATGCGTTTATTGGAAGCAACAATTATCGGCTATTGTGACCAGTTATGGACTCAGGCAGATCAACCAATCGCAGTTAAAGTCCACTCCGTAAAACCATTTACCGCCAAGTTGGTCAGGCTCGGAAAGAGTAAAGAATTTATTCTCTCTTTGGGCAGCTTCAAACCATGTGTCCAGACCGTGCCTGATAACTTTTTCGTCGAACAGGGACTGGATTGGAGCGAATCATTTACACTAATTATCCCGGAACACTCCCGCCCCGGGATTTACAATATTGTGTTGGCTGATGGCGTTAATATCTTTGCCATTCCCCTGGTAGTAAGCAACCCCAATAGCAATCCTCAAAAATCTCCAAGACTTCTGGTACTGGCCAGCACCAATACCTGGCAACAATACAACTTTTGGGGGGGTAGAAGCCGCTACCGGAATTTTGAACAATACACACCTCAGCCAGCCTTAAATTCAAGGGTTCCGTGGACAAGGAGGGGGCGAAAACTTTTACTCCACTGGTTAAGCAGACTGCTGCCTGCTAAATTGGCTAAACACGCGAGGCAACTGTTGGCTAAAGATAAGATCGAACAGACTACGGCCTGGGAATTTCAGCGGCTATCCGTTAAGCGTCCCTTCCCGGCCTGCGATCCCATGGGCGATGATCCATACCAACCATTTACCAGCCATTTAACTGCCAGCGAATGGCGATTACTGGCCTGGCTGGAACGTGAGGGATATGACTACGATATTATCAGTGGTTTCGATTGGCATCAAAACCCGGATGTCCTGCAGCATTATTCTGCAATTATACTCTCAAGTCATTGTGAATATTGGAGTGCAGATATGTACCATAGCCTGACCGCAGCACATCAGCACAACGGCTTATGGGTGGTCAATCTGTCCGGCAACAGCATCTACCGGCTTATCGAGTTTGCAGCAGATGGTTCGACCATCTGCAAATCAGTGCGTTTCAGGACAGCATGTGCTGACGAAACTCAAACGCTAGGGGTTCGCTATACACCGAGCGATTATGGCACTTGCGCAGCTTTTAAAATACTCCGTGCTAATCACCCCTTATTCAAAGGATGTAATCAGGCAATTCTTGAGTCTGGTACAGTTGGCAACAGCTGCCTCAACCGTTGGACAGCGAATGAGCAGACTGGCTATAATCCTGCACGCCCTACCAAGGCCGAAGGCCTTGCCGGTGAAGGCGCTTCCGGCTGGGAAACCGACAAATTAAGCCACTCGGCACCTGATGATTTTATCGTAATTGCCAAGGGCATGAATTTCCCCGAGGGTGCTGATATGGTCTACCGGGAGCCCAATGCCAATCGCGGAGGCGTATTTTCAGCCTCTTCGATTACATTTGCTGGCTCGCTGTTAGTGGATGAAGGATGTTCGATTATCGTGAAAAACGTCCTCGAGCGTGCTACTCGACCGTCGGATTAATCAACTCTGAGCAATCTCCCAACAGTTTCTAAGAAAGTGTCCTCTAGGTTTTTTCTAAACTGCCCATGCAGCGAAAAATTTGCTTTAAATCCATCAACTTCATATCCCTTCTCAACCAGCATTGCACGAGTCGGCCAATAACCAAATACACTCCCTGTACAGCCCACGGGAATGATTCGGAGTTGCGGAAAGAGTTCCTTTAATTTCAGACTGTAGCCGGAAACTACTTCGGCACTGACGGTCAGTAATACAGTATTTTGATCTAAAAATAACGCCTGAAGTATAACCTCATCAACCGGTGATCCCCCATTCCAAATCTCTGACAGCTTAAGCTCTTGTCTCCTCACAAACGGTGTTATCGCTAACAAAGTATCCTCAGTCTCCGGGGAATGGTTAAGCTGCCCGAACAACTCAGCTACCCACTCCGTATAGGTCTCTTGGGTAAAATCAATAAATCCTAAACTGCCATTTACGAGCCTACAGAGCTTTTCTCCCAAAGATCTGGCAGCTGCAATCTGCCGCGGCCGAATGTCACCTGAAAATCCCTGTAAGTACAGGACAGGCAGGTCTTCTCGTTGGCGTAGGTAATTGCGCACATCAGCGGGAAAGTGGGCAGTCAATGACTTGGCAGAGTGGTACAGGACTGGATGACAGGCCCAACTCCACAGCGCTGCTATCTGTTTCCCTGAGTTAATCTCACGAAAATAAAGCAGATGCGCAGCGGTATCTATTTTAGCTTCCAGGTTAGGCACCATTCGAATTATTCGCCACGGGAAAACTCGCCACAATAACCGCCAGACTTTTTGCCGACGCTGGACCGATAAACCCTGAATATCCAGCCGACAATAACTGAGGCATGTCTCAACCAACCGCTGGCCGCATAACCCGGCAATCAGCTTTACTAATTGTTTTACAACAAACTCACGGTAACGAATATCAACTGTTCCCAGCTGCGGTTTATCTTCATCCAGATGAGGGGCATAGTGCGTGTGCGATGCGCACAGCAAAAACTGCTCGACCTTCAGCTCGAGCGCCGGCCTAAGCAACTGGAGTGCGGACTCCAGCAAACTTACTGGAAAAAACAGGCTATCTACACTGATGACGAATATCTCACTGCTATCACCGACCAGCCTCAGCCCATTGATCTCGATAGAAGAGTCAATACTATCAAAAATTTCTTCCTTTAAGCCATTTCCCCCTAAAGTAACTACCCTCTCAGGAGTGATCTCAACAGTTGCCGCCGCTACTTTCATCAATCTCTAGTAACACTCTCGACCATTACGGTTGTAAAGTCAGTGAATAATTACTCTGGAAAAGCGCGTGAGGTATGTTTCCCTAATACATGCCTGAGAAAAATTTATCAGCAGGCAGCAACAAACTTGTTGATGCCCGCTCGCCATACCTGCTGCAACATGCTGGCAATCCAGTCCACTGGTGGCCATGGTGCGATCAAGCCTTTGCCGAAGCCAGGCAACGGGACTGCCCGGTGTTTCTTTCGATCGGCTACTCAACCTGTCATTGGTGCCATGTCATGGAGCATGAATCATTCGAAAATGACGAGACTGCTGCGCTGTTGAACCAGGATTTTGTTAGTATCAAAGTCGACCGCGAGGAACGCCCTGATATCGATCGCACTTACATGGCTTACATAATGGCAACCACCGGCAGCGGTGGCTGGCCAATGAGCGTTTGGCTGACACCAGACGGCAAGCCGTTCTTCGGTGGCACTTATTTCCCTCCAGACGACCGCTATGGACGCCCGGGCTTTCCTCGACTGCTAAAAGAATTATCGCGGCTCTGGCAGGAGGATCGCAGCCGCTTACTGGAACACAGTAGTAAAGTGATTTTAGCACTCCAGCAGTCTCAGCAAGCGAGCCTTGCTACTGACGAAACAGAAATCGATACCACAGCTATTGCCACACAACTTACCAGTCAGTTGAGTGCGAGTTTTGATGATGTTTATGGCGGTTTTGGCAGTGCTCCAAAATTCCCCAGCCCACCAACCCTGGCATTTCTGGCACGCTGCGCCGCCACCTCACAAACTACTACCGAGCAGGCCGATCGCGTGCGCAATATGGTTGTCACGACTTTAAGCAAAATGGCCGACGGCGGTATCAATGATCATCTTGGCGGCGGCTTTCATCGTTATTCTGTCGACCGCACGTGGCATGTGCCACATTTCGAGAAAATGCTTTATGATCAGGCGCAGTTGATCTCCCTCTATCTCGATGCCTTTCAGATGACAGAAGCTGAAGAGTTCCTCAAGGTCGCAGGTGCTACCATCGATTATGTCCTACGCGACCTTGCCCACCCGGATGGAGGCTTTTACTCAGCAGAAGATGCCGACAGTTTGCCGGACCAGGAAACCGACAAGAAACAAGAAGGTGCCTTCTTTGTCTGGGAGTATCAGGAAGTCCACCGACTGCTTGGCGATCACGCGCAGTTGTTTAGTGCGGCATACACAGTCAAACCCGCCGGCAATGTCGCAGCGGAGAATGATCCTCATCACGAGCTAACCAACAAAAATGTCCTGATCCGAAGTGCCGGTAATGCAGAGCTGGCACAGAAATTCAATATGCCCGTGTCAACAGTCGAGGCCCAGCTGCAAGCCTGCAAAAAAATCCTATTTGATTACCGCCTTACACGTCCGCGCCCACACCGTGATGATAAGATACTCACCGCCTGGAATGGCATGATGATAGCCGCGCTGGCGAGGGCCAGTCACGCGTTGAAACGAACCGATGTACTCGCAGCAGCCATCAACGCTGCTGCTTTCATACGGAAGTCCTTAAGCGATGCAGACAACGGCAACCAGTCCTTACTCTACCGGTCCTGGCGCAACGGCCACGGTAACCTCACCGCGTTCCCGGATGACTATGCACAAATGATTAATGGCTTACTGCAACTCTATATGGCGGCAGGTGACCAACAATGGCTGGCGTGGGCGATCGATTTGCAAAGCGCTATGGATCAGAAATTCCGCCGTCCGGACGGCAGCTATACCGGTTCCGACGGTAGCGATCCCAACTTACCGGTAGTCCTCAGCGATGACCACGACGGGGTCGAGCCAACTGCAACTTCTCAGACAATCATCAACTTCGCAACCCTCGCCGCTCTGACCGGCAACAAGAATTATCGGACACAGGCATTGGCAACGGCAGCAGCTTTCAGTGAACGTTTAAAGAATGCTCCTTCTGCATTACCGGCACTGCTTAGCGGCTTACTCGCTCTCGACTCAGAACCTAAGCAGGTTGTCATTAATCAGGGAACCGACAATAGTGACCCGTCCGAATTACAGCACGAGCTCACTCGCCACTTTTTACCGTTCAGTGTAACCCTGTTTGCCGATCACTCAGCTGATAGTGAACTATTTGGCCCAACTGCTGAAATCCTGCAAGCTGCTGCTAACGATAACCGCGCAGCCGCCAGAGTCTGTCAGAATTATTCCTGCCAGTTACCTGCCTACTCTGCCAGCGAGCTGCATGACATTCTCACACAGGATTCCTGACAATATTATTCAGGCTTTATTGTAACTTCAGCCGTGTTAAACTCACGCCCATGGAGGACAAGCACACTACAATTACCGTTGCGCATGGCGATGGCATCGGCCCGGAAATTATGACGGCAACCCTGCGTATCCTGTCTGCTGCGGATGCCCCACTAGACTATGAGGTGATCGAGATCGGTGCTAAGGCCTATGCGGACGGCCACAGCGGTGGCATCCCCCCACAAGCTTGGTACTCCATCCTCAATAACCGGGTGCTTCTCAAAGCACCAATCACTACCCCGCAAGGCGGCGGCTACAAGTCACTCAATGTCACTATGCGCAAAGCCCTCGGTCTGTATGCCAATGTCCGCCCGTGCGTTTCTTACGCGCCTTTTGTTCGCACCAAACATCCGGCAATGGATCTGGTCATCATCCGCGAAAACGAAGAAGACCTGTACGCCGGTATCGAACACCGCCAGACCACCGACGTCATCCAGTGCCTCAAATTAATCTCACGCCCCGGCAGTGAAAAAATTATCAGGTATGCGTTTGAGTATGCCAGCTTTACCGGGCGCACCAAAATTACCTGCCTAGTAAAAGATAATATCATGAAACTCTCGGACGGCTTGTTCCATCAGGTCTTTAAACAGGTCGCTGCGGAATATCCACACATAACTGCCGACCACCTGATCATTGATATCGGAGCCGCGCGCATCGCTGACACCCCCGAGCTATTCGATGTCATTGTTACTCCCAACCTCTATGGCGATATTGTTTCTGATGTTGCTGCCCAGGTCGCGGGTTCGGTGGGTTTGGCCGGCTCATCGAATATTGGTGAGCATGCGGCTATGTTCGAGGCCATCCATGGCTCCGCTCCCGACATCGCCGGCCAGGGCATTGCCAACCCCTCAGGTCTGCTGCACGCAGCATTGCTGATGCTGGAACACCTCGCTCTCAATGAACTCGCTGCAACCATCAGGAACGCCTGGACCTGTACCATCGAAGAAGGTATTCATACCGGCGACATTTATCAGTCAGCAACCAGCAGCCAACGCGTCAATACCAGCGAATTTGCCGATGCCGTGATTGCCCGCCTCGGACAACTGCCACGCCGGTTGCCCCCAGCTCCCAAACCATCCGGTAATCGCCCAATCAAATTGCCGGAAGTCCCGGCTGTCACCATGCCACGGTGTGCTAAAACCATGGACGGTATCGATATCTTCCTCGAATGGCACCAGGGCACACCTGAACAGCTAGGCCAGCAATTACAATCAGCCACCAGTGGCTGCCAGCTACAACTCACCATGATTTCCAACCGCGGAATGAAAGTCTGGCCACAAGGCATGTCGCAGACTTATTGCGTCGATCACTGGCGTTGCCGCTTCCTGGCCGACACGCCTGGCAACGCCAACCGGCAGCAGGTAATTGACTTACTGCAGCGCCTGGAACAAGCCAATTTCGATTTTATCAAAACCGAAGGGCTGTTCCGCTTTGATGGTCAGCCCGGTTACTCTGCCGGACAAGGTCAATAGTTACAAACTATCACATCTGAATAACATCGGCCTTAAAATGTACCATAAGTACATTTCCCAAGAGCTGTCCTGTAAGTCAGAATCAAATTGGTACCGGCGACTGCCTGACCACCCGCCGCGTGTTGGGGATGGCATGCAAATGAATCGGGCTGCGTTTAGCCAGGCCAAACACTGGTGCCAATGGGGTCTCACTGGGACTGAGGTAGCCAGCTTGGATCATTTGATCCAGTGCCTTATATAAAGTGTATTCATTGTAAGGCAACCGACTGAGTAACGCTTCGAGCGAAACCGATGACTCTTGCAGAATATTCCAGATTTCCCTGTAAATCGGATAATCTAACCCCATCGCTTCAGCATCAACTTCCAGGCTACATGGCAATACCGTAGCATCGGCAGACGGCATCCGCTCCAGCAGAGCGATAAATTCGTCCCGCATCTGCAACGCGTTTAATAGAAAATCGTCTGCTGGACGCGAGCATGTTTCCTCGACATCATCCCATTCACTCTCACTCATACGGGCAAAGCTGAAAGTTCCGGTAGTGTCACGCAAAAACAACTGCCACAGCGCTTCCTCACCCTCAAGATGGGCAAGCTGACCGGCCTTGGGATGCCCCTCGCGGAACATAAATCTGCCTACCGGTGTATCCTTTTCGTCGCTGATCACCAACTCACCCGACTGGCTCGATTGCAGGATCGTTTGAAAGACTGTTACCAAGTCAAAATTCGACAGGTTGCCGCTAAGCTCCAAACAGTTACTCTGAATCGCATTCAATTCATTTATCTGCGCCAGTTGATGTGATAACTGCGAGGCTACATATTGCATGAAAGCAGGTACTTTAATGTTTAATTCATTAATAC
>CAZHRP010000014.1:0-22102 GCA_964535055.1 uncultured Chthoniobacteraceae bacterium | reverse complement strand
GGGAGGTAGAGCCAGCAATTTCTGATGCAGGGGATGCGGTTACAGTCCAGCCCCGCCGCTCATCGCCATTAATTTCGACGACGACCCCCACAACAGGCTGCTGTGGGCCGCTGCTAATCGGGGTAATTATTTCAATACTTCCTGAGGCTTGCTCGATTTTCGAATGTCCGATCACCTGGTCATCGGCTGGTAATGGTGCGAAAATGATATCACCTGCAGGCTGCCAGCCACTGAGTGATAGTTTGGAACTATTATCCTCGACAGTGAATGTAGCGTTGAATGGTGGTTCGCTTGTGGAATCAGGGAGCATGGCCTGGTATTTTTCGAAGAGTGCTAATGTCTCTCCGGTCGCCGGTAATGACTGCTCGCCGACACCCAGTGTCAGCTCGAGATCTGCCGATCCCGGAATACATATTTCACGGCAGACCAGCCAGTCAGCACGAGCTTTTATCAGCAAAGTGTCGGAGCTGTAATCAGCAGGAATTGTAATTTCGGTGAACAACAAGACCTGTTTTTTATAAGCAAAGACGATCAGGTCGCCGGGTTCTACCAGGCGCTTTGGCACCGGCCATCGAATCGGCCCGGCTACAACTCCCTCTGGTAACTCCCAGGAAATCGACGTGGCTAACCCTGAGTCGCCTGCATATTGCCAATATGTGTGCCAACCGTCAGCTTGGTCGAGTACCAGGCCAACTTGTATTTTGGAGCCTGGTGATACGGTGGCCTGATCAGCAACTAATTTGGCTTGAACCAATTGCTGGCCATCATATTCCTGCGCCGAAGACCACTGGGTAACCAGCAGCACAACAAGAATATTGATCAGCGAGAGTTGCGATCTGGAACGTATCACACACAACAGCTACCACAGGATAGCAAAAATTCAATCGGACTTAGGATTATCTGGCAGACTCACTTTGCTGCCGAACAGAAATTTCAGCAGCGTAAGCCTGAATTTTACACCCGACGCCAGTATTTGGATGCTTCCCAAGCAACGATCATACAGGAGCACTGTGATCGCAGGGACTTCAAGATTACGAGGTATTAGGTTCGCTGCTTCTCTAAGCTTGTTACTGTCTGGAAGATCTTTAAATCTGCTAAAACGAGCATACAACTTTTCGTCATTCCCGATGATTTCAAAACAGGCAGAGTCCGAACGAAAGGTAATGCGTCCAGAATATTCTGTGCGCAAGAATGTCTTAGCCGGTGACGCCATCACGCGTACGTATTTTCAGGGCGCCATTGAGCACCCATTTTGCGTGTTTGGCATCATCACCCACGCGATCTGGTACAAGTATGACCATGTTGTCCAATTCGTAGGTTATTTCTGCATTTCTGCCCGTTAAGCGATCGTAGAGACCGATAGCAATGTCGGGCCAGTTTTTAGGAGTGTCGTCTATACTCATATTAGACATAACGTAATCATTGCGTGGTAGGACGCCAAGACAATTTATTGCAGACTTGTAATACCGATTGACCTGCGGGCGGACTGCGGATAGTAAATCGACTGATGAGAATAATTCTAACACATAGCAGACTATTAATCCTAATGGGGATGCTTCTTTCGCTGGCAGGGCTCACGTCCTGTAAAAAGAAAGACGGCTTTACCATAGCGGATACTAATTCTGACGGTATCGTTGATCAGGCGGAGTTCACCCGCTTTATGAACGAAGCGATCTACACTGAAATGGATGCCGATGGTAACTCAAGGGTTACTTTCGAAGAAACCACCCTGGCCTACCCGGAGGCCAACAAAGAACGCTTCAAAAAAGCTGACTTTGATGGTGATGGCGTGGTAACACCAAAAGAAGCTAAAAGCCACTTTGACAAACAGGGTACCTTCCAGGATCTCTTCACTAAAATTGACTCGGACAAAAGCCAGGGGATCACCCGTGAAGAGTCTCGTGCATTTCTCAGAAAAATGGAAAAGAAGGCAGGTACTACATTACAGCAACTCAAACAAGCAGCAGACGAATCATGAAGAATTTTATACTAATCCTTATTTTATCAGTTTCCGTGTCGGCCTTCTTCAGCTCATGCATGACACCAGACCCGTACGTTAATCGCGGTCGGGTTGGAGGTTCCGCATTGGGCGCAGCGACCGGTGCGATTATAGGAAATAACGTGAAAGGCGGCAATTCCTGGGCCGGTGCTGCAATCGGTGGAGTCTTGGGTGGATTTGCAGGTGATGCCTACGGCAAGACTAACTCGATGTATCGCCGCTCGACACCTTACTACTACTACTAAGAAAATATTCCAATCTGTTAACCTTACCACCCCTGCTGGACCATGCCGGCAGGGGTGGTTTTTTATTCAGGGCAAACGGGTAACATGAAGCGAGAGACTCAACGCTTGACGGGGTGCGTTCTGCCGGTGTTTTTGGCCCTCTTTTTCTGAAAGACTTGCAGCTTCCCATTAACCAAAGCAACTTAGGCGGGTGCAGGAGCAGACTTCGATCCTAGGCCTTGATAAGCAGGCACTCAGCGACTGGGTAACCGCTGCCGGGGAGCCGGCCTTTCGGGTAGACCAAATCCTGCATTGGCTATATCGTCAACGGGTCAGTAGTTTTGACCAGTGCCAGAATCTGCCGGCTGCCTTGCGGCAGCGGCTGGCGACTACATTTTCGCTCCTACCGCTGGAATGTGTGCGGGTGTTGGGGGCAACTGATACCACCCGCAAATTTTTATTCCGTTTGCACGATGGACAATTGATCGAGGCCGTTTTGATCCCGGCATCAACCGGGTTATATGGAGAGCGTGGTGACCGAAGGACGCTGTGTCTCTCGAGCCAGGTTGGCTGTGCCTACGGCTGCAAATTTTGCGCCAGCGGACTGGATGGCTTTACGCGGCAATTAACTGCCGGGGAAATTGTTGCGCAATTGCTTGCGGTCGAGCGGCTCGCTGAATGCCGGGTTGATAATCTGGTTTTCATGGGAATGGGCGAGCCGTTGGCCAACTACGATCACCTGCTGCGGGCTATCAGAATATTGAATGCCGAATGGGGTGTTGGTATTGGTGCCAGGCGGATGACCGTTTCGACCAGTGGCCTGGTGCCACAGATCAGGAAGCTTGCCAGGGAACCCATGCAGATCAGGTTGGCCATTTCTCTGCATGGAGCCACCGATGCTGTGCGTGAAAAAATTATGCCGGTGAACCGCAAATACCCTTTGCAGGAGTTACTGGCTGCCTGCCGGGAGTGGAATCTGCATCGTCGCCAGAAGCTGACTTTCGAATATATTCTGATCAGGGAGATCAATGACTCGCTTACGGATGCCAGTCGACTGGCTACGTTGGCCCGTGAGCTGCATGCCAAGGTCAACCTGATCCCCTACAATGCGGTGGCCGGGTTGGAGTGGCAGCGACCGGCGGAAGAACGACTGGATAGCTTTCTGGAGACCGTGGTCAAACGTGGTGTGCAGGCGACCCTGAGGCGTGAAAAAGGTCATGATATTGATGCCGCGTGTGGCCAGCTGCGCCGCCAGACTATGGAAATTGGAAAGCCAAAAATTTAAAAAATTCGCAAAAATCGTCCTTTACGAAAGCAAATTTCGCCGATTATGTAGAACTTTATGCGGGAAGAAAATCGCGATCTTGAGCGTCCGTGGGACGAATATGAATGGGAGCGTTTCATGCGCGAGCAGGATCTGCGTAATGAGGAACTTGAGGAAGCCTTTGGCAGCCATCTGGACGAAGCTGCGTTTAACGACTTGCTGGCTCAGGAAGATGAACAGGAATCTGGACGCGATGAGGAAGAGGAAGAATTTCTGTCGGTCGAAGACGAGTTTATTTTTGAAGGTGTGGGTTGTTCTGACGAAGTAGCGGAAGGATTTAATTTTCGTGCTAACCCGGTTTACCTGCAAGCCAAGCAGCTGGTGGAGCTGGTTTTTGATTTTGTGGAAGAGTTGGATGACACCGCCGAGGATGAAGCGTCAATGTTATTATGCTCGGTGACTACTGCAGCGGCCAAGCTGGCCGCAGCGGTGACTACTTCAGGTAGTGGTGAACCAGGCATGACCGTCGCCTATCTCAAGCGTGGCCTGGGTAGCATCGAGGAAGCGATCAACGTTGTTAAGGTACTGGCTGATAGGAGCAATATTTCGGGACCTGACCACCTCATGTTGCGAAACAAGCTGTTCCTGGTGCGCGATAGCATTGTGGATATGATGGGCGACGCCCGCTGCGAGTGGCGGCGACTGGTTGGCAGGACTGAATAATTTTGGACGGATTGACGTCAATTACCAATGGACGGCGAGGGTACCCAGCAGGATCAGCGCGATGATGAGCGCAAGCTGGTGACAAGATGCCTCGAAGGTGACCTGGCCGCCTATGAAGAATTGATTGAATGCCATCGAGCCAAAGTATTTGCCATGTTAGTTCAGATAGTCAGAAATGAGGAGGATGCCTGGGACATTGCGCAGCAGGGGTTCGTGAAAGCCTGGCGATCACTGTCCAGCTTCAAGGGGGAATCAGCATTCTTTACCTGGCTGTTCAGGATCATGCGCAATTTGGCGATCGATTTTTTACGCCGCAAGCAGAGGCACGGTGAACAATCACTGGAGGCGATAGAGGAAAAAACCGGTGTCTTGCCGGCGGCCAGTACTCCGGCTTCGGCGGCGCCTGATGAGCGGGCCTGGCAGGGTGAAATTGCCGACCGTATTGAGCTGGCGCTGGATACCTTGAGCATCGATCACCGCGAGGTTATTGTGATGCGTGAAATTCATGGTTTGTCGTATCAGGAAATTGCCAAGGTAACCGACTGTAGTCAGGGGACGGTCATGTCGCGATTGTTTTACGCGCGAAAAAAGCTTCAACAGGAATTGCAAGACATCTATGAAAAACTTTGAACAAAATTATGTGAGAGCAGTTGATGGTGAACTGGGCGACCCGGAGGTTGAAGCGGCAATACGCCAGGAACTCGAGCGGTGCGGTGAAGCCGCGGACAGCATTGAAGTTGACCGAGCTTTCCTGTCCCAATTTAGCCGGGGGGCACGGACGGTGGAGATGAAAAATGGTGATTTCTTCAGCCATCAGGTACTGTCAGAAATCCGTCGCCTGGAGGGCAGTGAACATCCTGCAGTTCTGCGGCAGGCAGGTCGCCTGCCGCTGTGGTTAAGGCTGGCGACCGGCGGGGCGTTGATCCTGGCTGTAGCGTTGGTAATGACGCTGGCTTTGCAACCCTATGATCGCGAATCAGAAATCGGGATGACAACCCGGGTTTTGGCTGTGCACACCTTTGCCGATGGCATCGATGCTACTCCGATTACCACAGCCGACGACCACTATGCAGTTGTCTGGGTCAGCGGGCTCGACTTCTTACCTGAAAACTATCGGATTCAATGAGGTGGCAAATTGGTATACTTACCGCAGCGATGCTGGTAGTCATCAATCCACTGCAGGCAGACGATGTGGCGAAGCGGCTGGAAGCCTATGTGGTGGCGGCATACAATGCCGAAGCGGCTAAGGTGCCAGAGCAGCTTGCCCCTTATGCTGATGATTTGCAGGAAACCTTTGGCTACAGTGGATTTGAAGTGTTGGGTAGCGACACCCGCGCGCTTGACCGCCTGGCTAGTGAATGGCTGATTCCCAGCCGTGAATTTTATCTGAAGATTCTAGCCAAGTCCGATAGCGATTGGACAAGGATCTATACTGAGTTATATCGGGAGAAAAAACTGCTGGTCGGAGTAGATGCGCAATTAGTCAAGGATCAGCCATTGCTGATTCGCGGCCCGCAGTGGGGACGCCGCCAGATCATTATACTTATTATTGCGCGCTGACTTGCTGTGCTGGTTTGGCGACGAAATCTTCTATTTCCAGGTAGCTGCGGGAGAGTGGTCGGCGGGAACCCGGGGCGAACGACTCGATGCGCATTTGCTGCAAGGTCCAGCGGCCGTCGATGCGTTGACCTTTAATTACTTTAAAACGCTTAGCCAGCTTGCCATCCCAATCATAACAGAGAACCTGTAGCATGGCACCGCTTTGCTTTGCTACGTAGGCATCGACTGCTGCATACATGGCCGCTCGGGTCGGTGCCTTCAGACGAATCTGGTAAGCTGGCAGACCAAGGATCTTTTCATCTTCCCGACGTTCGGAATTTTCCCAGTATAGAAATTCAAATGCCAGGTCACCAAGGGCCAGATCGCTACCGGCAAGACTCTGCAATTTGTCCTTGCTGTTGACCAACTCAGAGCCGTCGGCCGTCAACCGTGTGAGAATCGCGCCACGCTCGGTGAGATTGAGGCTGAAGCTCTCACCGGACTCTGGAAATGAATAAACCGTCTGGCCGGGGACAATCTTGATAGCAACCCGGGTGCGTTCGCCCTCGTGCCTGATGAAACCATCAAGTTGCGCAGAGGAGGAAAATGCGGCTAGCCTCAGCGAGTCAAGAATCTTCTGATCTGACGGCTCGGCTGCAAGTAACACAGCCGGCAGAAATGCCAGCAGGATAACTGGAAATCGATTGCCAGTGAGTTTCCTTGCTTGAGTTGATTGCATACTACAGCCTAGCTTTTTCTTTTGGAACTGCCAGCAGTAATTATCGCTTTAACATGGAAGTAAGCTTGTTTTATTTGATCAACACCGAGTGGATTAACCCTTGGTTGGATTGGGTGATGGCAATTGCCTCGAGTGCTTCGCTGTGGTTGCCGCTGTTGTTTTTACTGGTGGCTGCTCTGGCAATTTGGGGGGGCTTTAAGGGACGGGCTATGGTTGCCTGTGCGGCACTGACATTAGCTGTAGGTGATGGGTTAGTGACGCGATTGCTCAAAGATAACATCGGCCGCCCACGTCCGCACAAGACACTCAGCGGGGTACGCATGCTTGATCTGGCGAAGACCAAGCCACGCATTCTTGCGCTTGGGCAACCGCTCAGGATCCGCTATTTCACTGCCGATGAAAACCCCAGTGGCGGGCGCTCGTTTCCATCCGGACACGCGGTCAATAATTTTGCCATTGCCACTATTTTTGCGCTGTTTTTACGGTTCGGATGGTTGTTCTATTTCCCAGCTGCACTGGTAGCCTATTCGAGAGTCTATACCGGTTCGCATTGGCCCAGTGATATTGTTGTTTCATTTTTTCTAGGAGTTGGTATTGCTTTGATATGCACTGCTGTGATGGCATTTGTGTGGCAGCGTTTTGGTCCACGAGTGATGCCCGGAGTTTTTGGCAAGTACCCGCACCTGATTCCACAACCACTTAAAGATCAGGACAGATTATGAGTATCAGGACTACAGTATTATTGTTTCTTGGTCTGATCACCATATTGCGCCTGATTATTGCGGCGCATGGCACGCTGGCACCAGACGAAGCCTATTATTTTTTGTGGAGTCAGCACCTGGACTGGTCGTACTACAGCAAAGGCCCGGCAGTAGCGGTGACAATGTGGCTGAGTTCACAACTGCTGGGAGAGACTGAATTAGGAATCCGTTTTTTTTCCCCGTTGCTGGCATTGGGCACAAGTGTTCTGATCTTTTTTCTGACCCGGAGGCTGTATGGAGAAGTGGCAGGAATCTGGGCGGTATTGCTGTTGAATGCCACCCCGATTTTTAATGCCGGCGGCGTGCTGATGACGATTGATCCATTATCGATCTTCTTTTGGACTGCAGCATTGGCTTCGCTATGGCAGGCGAGAATCAAAGCAGATTCATACGCGTCGTGGTGGTGGCTACTGACCGGCTTACTGGTCGGCCTCGGATTTCTGGCCAAATATACAAATGCGATATTTTTGTTATCGGCCCTGCTATTTCTGTTGTTACACCCTGCTGACAGGGTTGCATTCCGGCGTCCCGGTTTTTATCTGATGCTATTGGCGTTTGGCATCTGTACGATTCCGGTATTGATCTGGAATTCCGCCAACCAATGGATAACTGTCTCACACCTGCAAGCGCGCGGGCGTCTGGATGAAGCCTTTTCTTTGAATTTTACCGAGCTGGCAGAGTTTGTGGCGCTGCATTTTGGAGTTTACTCACCATTGATATGCCTTGGCATCGGGGCGGCTGTTGTCCTGGCCTGGCCTCAGCTGCGCCGGTCTCCCAAGGTTCTTTACCTGCTGTTATTTGGGTTGCCGCTGATTATCATGTACGGCTTGTTGTCACTCAAAGAAACTGGCGAGGCCAACTGGACGGCACCTGCATTTGTCAGTCTTGGAATTCTCGCTGCCGGAGTTTGGACATCATGGGTGCGTAGAGGAGCCAGCTGGGCAGGGGTTTATGCGACCGTTGCAATACTGCTTGGCTTTGTGATGAGTGCACTGCTATTGAACACAGACATAGCCAGGATGGCAGGAGTCTCATGGTCATACCAACACGATCCGTCCGGGCGACTGCGCGGCTGGCAGACGATTGCCCGCGAAGTTCAGGAAGTGCGTGAGCAGGTTGAGTCTGATCTCGGCGATGAAGTATTTTTGATTGGCAATAATTATGGTATGGCTGCGGCGCTATCGTTTTATTTGCCGGAGCGCCGTGTTGAAGGACCCGGGCATCCACCGGTCTACATCCCGGAATCACAAAACATTGAAAACCAATTTTCCTTCTGGCCTCGCTACGACGAATTTTTGCTCGACGGCCAACCGGTCGTGCAGGACGAGTACTTTACTGAGCAGCAGGGAAGCAACCCATTTATGAATCGTACGGCATTGTACATTACTGACGAAATCGACAGGCAAGCTCCGCCAGCAAGTATTCGTGAAGGTTTTGAGGACTATGAGAGGATAGCCTTGATTGAGATAACAAGGCGTGGACATAATGTGCGCACCGTCCTTATCTTTGCCTGCTATAATTATTTGACCAAACCACTGTGAATCCAGATCAACCGTCACCTGCCGTATCTGTAGTCATCCCGTTGTACAACGAGGAGGAAAATGTAGCGAAATTGCAACAGGAGCTGGAGGCTGCTTTGCAGGAGATCGATTATGAAATCGTTTTTGTGGATGACGGCTCTGGTGACGAAACGCTGGCCCGGATCCGCCATGAACCACGGATTCGGGTGCTGGCCTTTGCCCGCAATGCAGGCCAGTCGGCAGCAATGCTGGCCGGGATGCAAGCAGCACGGGGCGGGATAGTAGCCATGCTGGATGGTGACCTGCAGAATGATCCGGCGGATATCCCCAAATTGTTGAAGGAACTCGAAAACCCGGAGGTTGACCTGGTCTGCGGCTATCGGGCCAAACGCAAAGACACTTTAGTCAAACGGATTACCAGCCGGGTGGCTAATACCATTCGCTCGCGTTTCACCAGGGACGGGGTACGAGATACCGGTTGCTCGCTAAAGGCGATGCGCCGCGAGTGCGTTAGCGCGTTGATACCATTTTATGGGATGCACCGCTTTATCCCGGCCTTGGTGAAAGGTGCCGGGTTTCGGCTGACTGAGGTACCGGTTAACCATCGTCCGAGAGTTGCCGGAGTCAGCAAATACGGGCTGAGCAACCGAGCCATCAAAGCTACTATGGATATGTTTGGGGTGCGCTGGTTGCTATCGCGCCAGCTCAGGTACCAGGTTCGTGAAATCAATGATTAAGCGCCTGCTGTAAGTTGCCGGCGGATGCCGTGGCACCGTAATTCAGCTCGATATCTAAGATTGCAGCAGTCAACAGAGCCTGGGCATCAAGTGTTGCAGCAATTTCCAGGGCGGTTGTCGCATCTCGCAACATGATAACTTTATATCCCGCAGCCTGCATAGCCCGCATGCCATAATCACGATATGGCAAACAGATATTGGCGGCAAAGCCGGCATAAAAAAGGTATTTCGTTTGACGTTTGGTGAGGCAGTTGTGCAACTCGCTGTAATCGGCCACAACCGGCTCCGACTGCCGGGGTGTAAGTGCCGGATGAATTTTGCGGGTGGATTTCATTCGGTTGATTGCTTCGGGAAGTGGCGGTGGCGGGGGGAGGCCTGCCACCAGATGATGTTCGGAATTTTGAGTGGGCGGCCAGTCTCCGGGCAGTTCGGGCTGTCCAAACCAGCGGGTGGTTTTGCTGCGGCCGAAGCTTGGACACTGCCGGTAATGGGCTGCTACTTCAGGACCTGGTGCATGGATTACGCACAGTCCTTGCTTGCGGGCAGCATCGACCAGTGGTCTGATAATTCTCTCGGTAATATTTTCGCAGCGCAACTGGTGGCTGGTAATGTAATGACTGTCCCAGACATCCACCAGTACCAGTGCACAATCAGCTATAACTAGTTGAACATGGTGTTCCTGCTGCTGGAACTCAGCTTCGGATACGCCTGGCTGGCGAGGACGTTCGATGGAGCGCAGAGCCAGCTTTAATTGGCGCATCCGCAGGCTCCGCCACCGCAACACCCGCCCGTTGACGCTGCGTATTCTGATGATCGAGAGGCAGTGCCTAGTATACCAATACCGGCACTGATCAGGCGACGCACAGGCTCATCCGTTTGCGGGTGAGTTGTTAGTGGCGCATCATGGATGCTTTGCCGGTATTCAAATTGGACTGGCTCGCCGGAGCTTTCCGGAGCTGGAATGGTTTCATATAGGTACGTGGGCATACTCAAAGAGTTACCAATACTCATACAAAATGCAATCATTCAGCAGTAATGACGCCAGTTTAAATGTGGAAACAGATTATCGCGCCATTCGCAGTCTTTGAGAAAGGTTTCGTCATACACCTTAGTGGCAAGCTGCTGGTAGAGCCGGTTAAAGCGGTTGATGTGGTCATGAGTCCGTTGCTTAGCATAGTCATGGGCGGTTCCGGTGCGCATCAGGAATGCCCAATCGCTTGATTGGGCAAGCAACAGTTCCCGCGCTAACTGGGCCAGATAGCGCTCGATCAGCGGGTCGCTGGTAGTCTTGTAATTATTGGCAGCTTGATGCATGCGGTTTGCGGCTGAGTGAAGGTGTTTATAGATCCACGAGTTGGAGTCATCCAGCCAGACTTCCCAGTATCCCATGTTGCCCCAGCTGGATGCCGACGGTTCGATGCATTGTTGAAGTGGAAATTGCTGCAAATGATCACCGGGAGTCACTAAACGGTAGGCATTTTGGTCGTACAGCGATTTTCGTAGCAACAGGTCGAGAAACTCTGGTCCTTCAAACCACCAGTGGCCGAATAACTCAGCGTCAAACGGACTGACTACAATCGGCGGAGTCGACATGGCAGTGCTCAGCCTGGTAATCTGTTCGGCGCGTGATTCCATAAAATGTCTGGCATGGGAGTCAACAGCAGCAGCCGCCCAGGATGGGTTATAAATTTGCTTGTCCTGCCCCTGGCCTGTGACCCGATGGTACTTCATACCAGTGAAGCGACGGTCACTATTTTCAGGAAAGAACTTTAGTAGATAATTGCGCGATAAATCGAAGCCGATATCACGATAAAAGTCACGGTAAGCTGGATCTCCGGGATAGCCATGTTCGGCGCTCCATACCTGGCAGCTGGAATCGCGGTCACGGGCGAAAGCAGCCGGCCCTGAAGGAGTAAAAACCGGCTGATAAATAGCATGTCTTGGCCGTTGGGCAGCAAACATCAAACCATGCGAGTCAACAATAAACCAGCGTAATTCAGCTTCACTCAGGATAGCATCCAAACCCGGATAGTAAGCGCACTCAGGCAGCCAAATACCGCGAGGGGGTTGGCCAAAATGGTGCTGATAATCATCTCTGGCAATCAGAATTTGAGCTCTTACGGCTGCTTCAGAATCAGCAAGGAGCGGCAAAAACCCGTGGCTGGCACCACAAGTCATAATTTCCAGTATCCCTGCCTCTTGTAGCGCAGCAAAACCGGCAACCAGATCCATCTGCCAGCGCTCTAGATATAATCGGCGGCAGAGCTGGTAGCGTTCGAGGTACATACGGCTGAGCGGTAAGCGCTCGGGGTCGCTGTGGTTGCGATCGCATTCACTCTCCGCCAGTAAAATTAAGCGTTCGATATAGCGCACATAGCGTTGCTGCAACAGTTGATCGCGCAGCATGTGGCAGAGCGGTGGGGTCAGCGACATAGCCAGTCGCGGACGGTGGCCAGCTGACAACTGCTGCTCAAGTAAATGGAGCAGTGGAATATAGGTTTCGGTTATGGCTTCAAATAACCAGTCTTCTTCGAGAAAGTCGTCATATTCCGGGTGACGCACATAAGGCAAATGCGCATGCAGGATCAGGCTCAGATGTCCGCGTTCCATCGCGCAGCGGGTTAATCAGGTAATCGGGGCACGACAGGCAGGCTGGCTGGACGGAAAGAAATCTTTGAAGTCTTTAAGGGCTGGGTTTGAGTAACAGGAGTTGTACAACAACGGCAACAAAAGCTAATACGGATATAGCGGCCACAGCCATTACTGCCTGACCCAGAGGATCTTTTTTAGTTAACTTCTGTTTGAATGGGGAAGCATTTTCAAAGTTTGATGGCTTGCGGCTTTCCTCGCTCAATTCCGCTGAGACTGAGCCAGCCTCTGGCAGCGGTTGGTGTTCGATGGCTTCACCCGTTTCAAATTTGGTGGCAACTTTTCCAAATTCGATTTCGTCACCATTGAGTAGACTGACTTCCTTTGCGAGTGGATTACCGTTGTAGCTGGTACCATTGGTTGAGTTCAGATCTTTGAGTATCCATTTACCATTATCCGATGCCAGTTGCGCATGATGGCTGGACACCGAGGCATCATCGATTTGAATAATGTTGTCCGACGCTCTGCCGATCGTGACGATTGCATTGTCACTTTCTTCCAGGTCGTGGCTGATTGGCGCCGGATCTTCAGGGGAGATAATTAGCTTGGGCATAACGTGATCTTATCAATTTTTTTTAATTTGATCAATGAGATTGGCAAATTGCTGGAAGAAGTACCGGGCATCGTGCGGTCCTGGCGATGCCTCCGGATGATACTGAACGCAGAACACCGGGTGATCATTATGTTCCAAGCCGGCTACTGTATTATCGTTAAGATTAATATGGGTGACCCTGACCGAGTCGGGTAAATTATCGGCAGCTACCGCAAACCCGTGATTCTGGGAGGTGATAGCGATCCTGCCAGAACGTAGATCCTTGACTGGCTGGTTGCCTCCGCGATGGCCAAATTTCAGCTTAAAGGTCTTAGCGCCGAGAGCGCAGGCAATGACTTGATGGCCAAGACAGATGCCAAAGACCGGCTTGCGACCGATGAGTTCGCGCACTGTGGCATGGACATAATCCAGGGCGGCTGGATCACCCGGACCATTTGAGAGAAATACACCGTCAGGGTCGAGCTGTAATACTTCGTCAGCCGGAGTTGTAGCAGGGACTACGGTAATCCTGAAACCAGCTTGCCTGAGCCGTTTGAGGATGTTCGTTTTCATGCCCAGGTCGTAAGCGACAATATGGTGCCTGACCGGCGGCAGCGGCAGGAAGACCTGGCCGGCCGGACCATCCTGCAGATGGTTGTCATCCAGTGCTGCACCTTTTACAATAGTCCATTCCCGGCTTAACGTATCGTCAGGATCCCACTGGAAAGACTCTTCGGGGGTGACTTCCCGGACGAAGTCCATACCGACCACGCCATCGCAATCACGGGCTATCTGGATGGCTGCCTGGGGATCTACCGGTTCACTGGCCAGACATGCTTTCATCGAGCCCTGGTTGCGTAAGTGTTTGGTCAGCTTGCGGGTATCTATGCCCTGGATGCCGGGAATATTCCACGCCTTGAGGTAGTCATCGAGTGATTGTTCACTGCGCCAGTTACTGGCTATCGGGCTGAGTTGCTCGATGACAAATCCGCGTATGTGAGGGCTGTGGCTTTCCTGATCGAGTTGGTTGGTTCCGTAATTGCCAATTTCCGGGTAGGTCATGGCGACGATCTGGCCGCGATAGGAAGGATCAGTGAGGATTTCCTGGTAGCCGGTCATGGAAGTATTGAAGCAAATCTCACCGGATGATATTCCGGCAGCGCCAAAAGCTTCACCGTGGTAGACCTGTCCATCCTCGAGTGCCAGTATTGCCTGCATATTCAAACCTTAGTCGCAGGTCCAGTCAGGTACAATAGCAGAATCGTCGAAGTTACTAAAGCTGGAACAGCGAAAGCAGGCCACTGTTATAAGCAGTGGCCTGCCCCGGTAAATTATTTGCTGTATCCGTAGGTGGACGGAGCAGACTGTTGCGGCGCAACAGGCTGTGACTTGCTGGCACACGAACTGACAAAGACAGCGGCAGCCAGAGTTGTAACGAGCATAATAGCTTTAATGACGGTCATAGTATTCACCTCCTTTGCATTAGGATTTTTTTAGATTTCAGCCGGTAACCCGTGGCAATGCTGAAAATCATTTTGTCTGCTTAGCTTCTGGCAAAGCTTCCGGCAACTGAAAAGATGCGGCAAATTCGTAATCTTTGCGACAGTGAGTGCTCACAGGGAATTAAAAAAGTCCTGGAGTTGAGTGGCAACAGCCTGGAAGCTCAAGTATTCATGAGCGATCTGCTGAGACCTATCGATGGTAGCCTGGTAGAAGTCAATATCCTCGAGCAAGCGGATCGCAGTTTGCAGAATGTGACCGCTAAACTGTGCGGTATTACACTCCGGAAATGCGATTGATTCGATGCTGCCATTACCGCCGACGCAGGGAATACGACAAAGTAAAGCATCCCCCGCGACCTGACCTGGCACCTTGCTCTCATCTAGCTGCAGCGCTATCCGGTGGGGAGCTAATCGGCGCAGGTATTCCGGATACGGGCTGGTACCTTCATGAATATCAAGGCGGCCTTGCGGAAAATCCATGGCTTCCAGTGCCAATCGCCCGCCACGGCGGTTGGTGTTGACCACTGTCACTTTAGCACCAGTTTGCCGGCAGACCTCGCGGGCACAAAGCAATGCTGCGCCATGACGGCGCGTAGCAACATCAAACTCGCGGGTTCCGATGAAGATTCCGTTGCGTGACTCAGGCCGCACACTGAAGTCCCAGTTGGGATCTGCCAGCGGGTATGGAGTAGGTATAAAGCGTACCTTATGCGGCTGCGAACTGAGCGCCTGAAAGACTGGCAGAAGCTCGGGAGTTGGCGCTAGAAAACCGTCTGCGAGTTCGGCGATCTCGTGCAGCTGCACTAATGAGCGAGAGTCCGAAAACAGCGGTGCCAATTGATGGGAGCCGGTCTCTTTAAATGAGGCGACAGATTGAATACCTGCATCTTTAAGCCGCGACAAGGCATTGATAGCAGGCCGTAGATCACTGCGCATCAGCACCAGTGACGGGTGCCCATCGGCTATGGCCGGATCAAGGTTACGGTAAAACGAGCCACCTGTGCAGGCCGCATAAGCATGAAAATTCACCGGTGGATGATGCAAAGGATCCGGACTGCCGGCACCATGCGCAAAACTCTGGTCTGGATCGCGACCCGAAGGATTGATAACATTAATGCGAAAATCTGACATAGGTGCCGTTCAGGAAAAGTCTTCTTGCGGGTGGGCCTGGGCGATAAAATCGAGGGCCTTGTCGTAGCTCTGGCGCTCAATATAATGTTTGAGGCGGGCTGGACAGTCGAGAGGCAGACGGGAACCAAGACGATCTATTTCCGCAGCGACAGAGCGAATTGCTGCGAGGTGGCCATCAGCGTCTGTGTCACGCCACTGATGGTCGGCAATGACAGACTGCCGTCGGGCCAGTGCCCGTCCCAATTCCAGATAAGGATTATTGCTGTCAGTCATGCACTATCTTTACTCTATCATCAAAAGTATATGCAACATGCAATGGGTACGGGATAACTCAGGTTGTGCGTGTTTTTGCTTCTCGCTGGCAACTGCTCGCAGTAGCTTGTGAAGCATGTGGAAAGGACGTTTTGAGCAGGATACTGCCAAATCCATGCAACGGCTGAGTGAATCTGTCTCCTATGACTGGCGCTTGTACCGGCACGATATCGACGGTTCGATTGCCCATGCGGCTGGTTTGCTGGCTGCCGGGATTTTGAATGACGACGAGTTTGAGCAGATCAAGCAGGGGCTGCGGGAGATTTGCGACCAGATCGCAGCCGGTAAGTTTAGTTGGGACGAGTCACTCGAAGATGTCCATATGAATATTGAGGCAGCCCTGACGCAGCGCATCGGCAAGGCCGGCGCAAAGCTGCACACCGGACGCAGCCGCAACGACCAGGTAGCCACAGCCACCAGGCTGTATGTGCTCGAATCCGGACGCTCTTTGGCAGCTCAAATTGCCGAGCTGCAAAAGCAATTGGTTTTATGGGGCAGGCGCAGCGGGGAGGCCATATTGCCGGGCTACACGCATCTGCAGCGGGCTCAACCGGTCTATTTTACCCATCATCTGCTGGCTTATGTGGAGATGTTGGAGCGGGACTGTGGGCGGATGCAGGATTGCTTAAAACGGACGGAAGTTAGCCCGTTGGGTTCCGGTGCGCTGGCCGGTTCGACGCTCAAGGTTGACCGGAGCATTGCGGCCGAGCGTCTGGGATTTGGTCAACTGAGCGGGAACAGCATGGATGCAGTCAGTGACCGCGACTTTGTGGCCGAAACTCTCTGGGTTTTGGCGATGCTGGGAATCCACCTGTCGCGCCTGGCTGAAGACCTGATATTATGGGCAAGTAGTGAGTTTGACTTTATCCGGTTGAGCGATGCCTACACGACCGGATCCAGCTTGATGCCGCAAAAAAAGAATCCTGATGCTGCAGAGTTGGCACGCGGCAAGAGCGGACGGATGGTTGGCAACCTGGTGACCGTCTTGACCGTTCTTAAAGGGTTGCCGATGACTTACAACCGAGATTTGCAGGAGGACAAAGAACCGTTATTTGATTCTCTGGATACTGCTGCTTTAGTCTTAATTGTTCTGTCAGAGATGATTGCAGAAGCACAAGTGAATCAAGCACGTATGGCTGAAGCAGCCGCTGACCCGATGTTACTGGCAACTGATCTGGCAGATTATCTGGTCATTAAAGGGATGCCATTCAGGGATGCGCATGAAGTGGTCGGTAAATTGGCAGCCCAGGCGATCCACAAAGAAACTACACTTAAGGAATTATCATTCGAGGATTACCGTCAGGCTAGCGAGCTTTTCACCAAGGATGTTTTTGAGCTGCTCGAAGTAAAAAAATCGCTGGCTGCAAGGAGTTCGATTGGTGCGCCTGCGTTCGATAATGTGGTCGCCAGCTTGACGGAATGGCAGGCCCGGCTCGAAATAGGAAATGAATCCGCTTAAGCAGCGGAAACGCAAAATAAGAATGGTTAAGGCAGTGGTAGAAGAGCAGGGCTGGCAATTAATGCAGATGGCTACCTGTTATGAAAATCCTCACCTGAAAGTCAATTTGGAAAGCGTACGTTCACCCGCTCGCAGCGGTACTGCATGCTGGACTGTGGTCAGGCGCAAAGCGGCAGTGGTGATTGCTCCTATGACAGCTGATGGCAAACTAGTGCTAATCAGCCAGGAGCGGATTCCTATTCGTCGGACTATCTGGGAGTTTCCCGCCGGTCAAATCGATGAACAGGGCGAGCATAGTGAGAGTGTTATCCGGCAAACGGCATTGCGGGAAATGCGCGAAGAGTGCGGTTACAAGCTGGCCGAGGGAGGACAGTTACAGCCGCTTGGATTTTTCTACAGTTCACCTGGGTTTACCGATGAACACAGCTATCTATTTCTGGCCAATGGTGTGGAGCCCGATGAACGTGGTTACCAGCATGATGAACACGAAACTATCCTCAGACATGAGCTTTTTTCTATCCCTGAACTATTGGCGATGGTCGCTGACAGCACGATTTTTGATGCTAATACGTTAAGCACGATAGCCCGACTGCTGGCCCTGGGTATTTGCCAGCTACCTGCACAGCAATGAACCTGAACAAGTTATTTAAATTTCGCGAGCATGACTTAGGTGATGGCGATGGCGCGGTGAAGCCATTTCTTGACCATCTCGAAGACTTGCGTTGGATGATCGTTAAGATTGCCCTGACTTTGGGTATCTCAATGATCGGATGTTTTGCTTTGCGTGGCGTGCTGGTGCGGATCATTCAGCAGCCGCTAGTGAGTGTCGATCGCACATTAATGGAAAACCTGCAGTCGCTGGGGGTGGCCGATTCGATGACAATTTCGCTGCAACTGGCATTCTATGCAGGCTTTGTCTTTGCCTTTCCGGTTATTCTTTTTTTCCTGGCGGAATTTGTCATGCCCGCCCTGACCAGGCGTGAGCGCAAAGTGGTCATGGTCGCGGCTGTCATAGGCTTTGGTCTATTTCTGATCGGAGTAGCTTTTAGTTACTTCGTAGTTTTGCCGCAAGCATTGGCCTTCTTTTTCAAAGATGCGATGTCACTTGGCTGGCAGCCGACCTGGACGGTGCGTGAGTACTACGCATTTTGCACACAGTTTACCATTGCTTTCGGGTTGGCTTTTGAGCTGCCGGTAGTGGTGCTGGCGCTGGTCAAGATGAATATCCTCGACTACCGGATGCTCGGCCACTTTCGTCCATATGCGCTGGTCTGTATCTTTATTTTTGCTGCTATCATTACTCCGACGCAGGATATTGTGACCCTGGTCATGATGGGTGGGCCAATGTACTTTTTATACGAAGCCTGCATTTGGATTGCCAGGGTTCTGGAGATCAGGGAGAGAAAGAAAGCCAGCCAATCCCAATTAGCCAAAAAGGATGACTAGCGGACAGCTATGAGTGAGTCGATGATCAGAGGTGCCAGTTGTTTTTTTATCGACTGGATCGGGGACTACAAAGCGTATGAGGCGTAGTACTCTGTTGATCCCGTTGCGGCTTGTCGCTGTAGCCCTTGGCGGGTGTTCATATTTTGAAGCGCCGGCACCAGCCGCTGACCTGGTAGTGCTTGATACCAGGTCGCTGGCTGAATATCAACGCAGCCATGTGCAAGGTGCCATCCATTTGCCTTATGACAACGTCCGCGGATTGCAGCAGCGATTGCCTGAAGACAAGTCGACACAATTGGTAGTTTACTGCACTGCGGGAATCCTGGCCAACACTGCCAGGAGATCGCTGGAAGCAATGGGCTACATCAATGTTACTAATGCCGGCGGTTTGCAGCAAATGGTGAATGCCGGCTGGCCGCTTGCCGGGCAACAAGAATAAAGCCTGCTATCCCTGCAGACTGTCCAGTACTTCCTGCTGATGAATGTAGGGAGCGACATCAGCGATGAAGTCTTCGATCACCTTTTCCATCTGTTCGCGATCGGCACCTGCACTATGAAGGCTGCCCGGGACATTGGAAGAGACCACAATGTAAGCCCAGCGATGGTTAATATTATGTAGAACACGATCCATACTGGTTAATAACACGCGGTCATGATGAAACGCGGTAGTCTTATCTTTACCAACAAACCAATAGTAAAACAGGCTTTGCATGGTCTTTTTGGAGCCGTCACGCATAACTACCGGACGCTCCAGTGTCCACTGAATGACTTCGAGACTGGCATCGTCGTCCAGTTTAACCTCGCGCACGACCCGTTGCTTTTTGTCCCAGCCTTGACCTGGCAGACAAACCTCAGGGCGATGAATGCTGCGCTTCTCGCCGCCGCTAAGCACGATCTGGCAGTTAATACCAGTTTGTCCATCGACCGAGGTGTAGTAGATGCGTTCAAATTCGGTATCCATCGGCAGGATCGTTTTTTCCGCCTCAGAGACCTCAAGTGATTCTCCAACATAGCCGCCCAGTACTCGTGGCAGTTTCATAATGACACCTGCCTCGACGCTCGAGTTGACCTCGCTGCGTGACATGCAGATGACGGTGGTGATGGCGCAAAGCACCAGCACTACGGCCGAGCGCCAATATGGAATTGGCTTTTGATTATTAGAAGTTGGTGACTTAGTGGTCATGTCTGTAAAACTTATGTACTTTTAGATTTCTCCCATTGGCGCAGTAACTTACCAATTCCCAGCATTCCGGCAAGAGCGACTCCGAAAACCACGAATCCGGCGACCATGTGAAACCAGCTAGGGTGATCGATGGTGCCGATCGCAAACTCAGAACCAAAGGCCAGGGTACCAAATGTTAGCATCAAAATGCGAATAAAGTTACCGATCACAGCCAGTGGGAATGCCATAAGAATCATCAGTCCGACACTCCACCAGCGTTTGAGGGTAATGTAACCAAAAACTGCTGAGATCATGGTAAGCGCAAATAACGAGCGGATGCCGCTGCATGGATCGGCGATATCGACACTGAAGCGTTCGCCTTTTGCGAGTCCGGCTTCTGGGTCAGGAGCGGACAGGATGCCACTCCCTTCCTTAATGACATCAAGGCCGATCAAATCAAGAAACCGATAGGAAATATCGGACATGATCAACCGCAGCGGAAAAGCGATCATTTCTTCCAAAAACAAAAATGGCCACATGAAAGTGATGAAGAGCAGCGGAAAGAGTAACGCTTTGAACCAACGCCAGCCCAGGAACCAAACTACTAATGAAGCCACCAGCAACTGTGCCGACACGTAACCCGCATACTGAATGTCGGCGCGAAAGCCAGCCCAGAAAAAAGCCAACGCGAGTATTATGCCAATGATGCCGATGTTGCTGCCGGCAATCGGGATGGCAGCCAGATTCTGGCGTTCACGATAGACCAGCCAGGCTAAAATAAACGGCACCAGAATTCCATGTTGCCAGTTCCCGTAATCGTTCCATAACGCCCATAACATGGTAGAGAGCGGAACCGGAATACTGCCGTAGCCGAACGAGTATTTAACCACCCAGTAGAGCAGAATGAAGCAAGCGATGGTCACCCCGGCAGCTACCCACCAGGTTCGCTTAACAGTTGATGATATTTGCATGCTAAGTAAGTAGATACTGGAGTTTAGGCAGATTTCAACGTTGCCGATGCAGGAAATAGCAGATCCAGATAATTTTTGAGCCCCTCCTGCCAGGGCATGATTTCCTGATCCAGTGCCCGGCTCAGCTTGGAGGTATCTAGAGCTGAGTATTCCGGGCGTTTGGCCTTCAGAGTTGAAAAAAGTGAGCGGTATGGGACTTCTTTGATTATCTGGCAGGTGGGTTGCAGGCTACGCTCATTCAGCTCATTCAGGCAGGTGGCGGCATATTTTTCCCACGACATTTCGCCGGTGTGAGCCAGGTTGAACAGTCCGCTCTGGTCGGCCTCTAGTAGCTGGTAGATAACTTTGGCAGCATATCCCACATGCAGGCAGGTGCCACGCTTGCCTGAGGCAACAGTTAGTTCGTTATTTTCCATCAATAACTTTGGCATCATACTCAAAAAGGTTTTGCCTTCGCTGCCAAACAACCAGGATACCCTTAGCAATAAGTGCCCGGGAAATTGCTGGAAGAAAGTTTCGCAGCCGGTCTTATGCCTAGCGTAAACGGACTCGGGGGCCGGCTTACTGTCTTCGCTGTATGGGGTTTGGGACGAACCATCGAAAATATAGTCTGAGCTGAAATGAACCAGTTTGATTCCGCGTCGGGCACATTCTTCAGCCCACCAGCAGGGGGCGTCATAGTTGACCTGTTGGGATAATTCGGGGTTGTCTTCGCAGCCCTGAAATGAGCAGAAGGCGGCACAGTTAATCACGCAAGATGGGGAGTTTTTGTCCAGCATCGAGCGTGAGAGCTGGGTATCAGTAATATCCAGATCCCCATGTCTGAGGGGCAGGTAAGCTTTTCCGCGCAATTTGAATTCCTGGCAAACATGGCTGCCAAGTAGACCGCGCGACCCTAATATGACCGTATTATCTATCACGTAACTGTAATTTGCAGAAAGTAACGGATAGAAAGTAACGGATCAGTCCTTTGCCTCAAGCAGAATCCGCATGATTTTTTAAAATTTTGCTGATGGCGTCAGTGATGCTGGCAGGTGATGGCCCACTCGAAGCTACGTAGCTCGGGGTATTGTCGGCATCGGCGAACGGAGTTTTGCAGTTGGCAGGCTGAAAAGCAGCCGCTGAGCCCGGGGCCAGTGGTTGGAACCATTGTGGGTTGCCGGTACAAAAGATGGAAACTGCCGGGGTATTGGCAATTGATGCGAGATGTGCCGGTAATGAGTCGTTGCAGAGCAGCAGGCGGCAGTCTGCAATGTTATTCAATAACTCAGTGACGGAAGCAGTGTTGATCAGCTGTCCGCAAGCTACCGCCGGTGAATGGTCAGCAGGTGCCAACCAGCGGATGTCCAACGCAGGGAAATGTTTCCTGACCTGCGATGCTACTTCTTCAAAATGGCCAAGTGGCCAGGTTTTCGATGGCAGCCGGGCAAAT
>CAZHRP010000013.1:1524-22438 GCA_964535055.1 uncultured Chthoniobacteraceae bacterium | reverse complement strand
CCAAGCACCTCACGCTGCGTCTCGCTACGAAGTTTGTGATTGATCCGGGCTAGGCATACGGCGTGGACGCTGTTTCCCAGCAACAATTGGAATCATTCGCGTGATTCGCGTGCCAATGATCGCACTATGCCGACTGGAACTGGTTAACGACTTCCTGGACGCTAGCTTTGGCGTCGCCGAAGAGCATGCGGGTGTTATCGCCGAAGAACAGCGGGTTGTCGACGCCGGCGAAGCCGGAGGCCATCGAGCGCTTGAGAACGAAGACGGTTCGAGCCTGATCGACATTGATGATAGGCATGCCGTAGATCGGGCTGCTTTCGATTTCGCGGGCAGCGGGGTTGACGACATCGTTGGCACCGATGACGATAGCGACATCGATCGTCGGCATGATCGGGTTGACTGCATCCATTTCGACCAGTTGTTCATACGGGACATCGGCTTCCGCAAGGAGCACGTTCATGTGGCCGGGCATGCGGCCGGCGACCGGGTGGATGGCGTAGCGCACCTCGCAGCCATTATCTTCCAGGATTTGACCCAGCTCGCGGACAACGTGCTGGGCCTGGGCAACGGCCATGCCATATCCGGGCACAAAGACGACCGATTCAGCAGCTTCGAGCACGTAGTAGGCATCTTCGGCACTGATCGGCTTGGCTTCGCCCTGAACTTTTTCTCCACTGGCCGTACTACCGCCGCCGCTACCGAAGCCGCTGAACAGGACATTGGCCAGCGAGCGGTTCATCGCCTTGCACATAATCGAAGTCAGGATCAGGCCACTGGCACCGACCAGGCAACCGGCGACCACCAGTACGTTGTTGAGGATGACAAATCCTGCAGCACAGGCCGCCAGTCCTGAGTAACTATTGAGCAGCGAGATCACCACCGGCATATCGGCACCTCCGATCGGAATCACCGCCATGATGCCAAGCAGAAAGGCGAGGCAGATTAATCCCAAAAACAACAGGTAGTTATCGGCAGGATGTAGACAATACATGACCGCGGCAGCAACTATTGCTGCCAACAGTAACGCATTGACCACGCGCTGGCCGCTAAAGAGGATCGGTTTACCGGTAATTTTTTCGGACAGCTTGCCGAATGCTATCAGTGAGCCGGTTACGGTCACGCCACCGATCAAAACCGCGAGAATAACTGCAACCGGTGTAAACCAGGGCTGCCCTTCAAACCCGGGTGACTTATGATATTCCCACCAGCCTACCAGCAGTGAGGCCAGCCCACCCGAGCCGTTAAACAACGCGACCATTTCCGGCATAGCAGTCATTTTTACGGTGCGTGAAGCTACCGCACCAATGGCTGAGCCAACTACTGCACCGAGCACCAGCCACTCGTAGGAAAGTCCTGCTTTGAGCAGTGTGGCGACCACCGCTAACAACATGCCAAGTGCGGAAACCAAGTTGCCGCGGCGTGCGGTAGCCTGCGAGCTTAGCATTTTCAGGCCGAAAATGAAGAGTACCGCAGCTGCGATGTAAGCAATATTGATTAGGAAGTCTGGAACCATCGAAATAGAAATGTAGCTGGGTTCAATTAGGCAGGTGCTAAGAATCTTTCTTTTTGAACATGGCAAGCATGCGATCAGTGACCATATAGCCGCCGATCACATTAATCATAGCGGTTGCTACTGCCAGCGTGCCGAGGATGATAGCCAGCGGATTATCGCCGCTAGTCCCTGCGGCATAGAGTGCGCCGACAATTGTAATCCCAGAGATCGCATTCGAACCTGACATCAGCGGAGTGTGCAATTGGCTGGGCACCTTAGAGATCAGTTCAAAGCCAAGGAAGATGGCCAGCACGAATACGAAAAATAATAGTCCTACGTCGGTCTCGGCAGCTTCAGCGGGGGTACTGGCAGCCAGGGTAGAGGGTAATAGTTGTATCATCATGATCATATTACTTGGAATAAAATTCCTGAATCGTTGGGTTTACTATTTGACCGCCGTGGGTAATCAGGCAGCCCCGGATAATTTCGTCGTCGAGATTTAGCACAAACTTCTGATTTTCTTTATCCCAGAAATGAGCAACAAAATTGTACAAATTATTGGAATACATCTGGCTGGCATGATTGGCTACCCGGCCAGGCAGGTTACCCAACCCGATAATTCGTACCCCGTTGCTAACTACCTCTTCACCGGCACGTGAGCCTTCGACATTGCCGCCGGTTTCCACTGCCATGTCAATGATGACACTGCCCGGCTTCATACCGGAAATCATCCCGGCAGTTACAATACGTGGAGCTTTACGCCCAAACAGTTGTGCGGTGGTAATAACGACATCGGCTGAGGCGCAGTGCCTGGCCATGGCTTCCCGCTGCTTGGCCAGTTGTTCTTCAGTTAGCGCTTTGGCATAGCCCTGGCTGGTCTGGCCGGTCTCACCAAGGTCAACTTTAAGAAATTTGGCACCCAGCGATGCCACCTGCTCTTCGACTACCGGGCGGGTATCAAATGCTTCCACCCTGGCACCGAGGCGGCGTGCGGTGGCGATCGCCTGCAAGCCGGCTACACCTGCTCCGATGATAAAAACTCTGGCTGGAGACAGGGTGCCGGAGGGGGTCATCATCATTGGGATGATACGGTCGAGGCGTTCAGCGGCCAGGATCATAGCCACATACCCGCCAAGGTTAGCTTGAGAGCTGAGTGCATCCATTTTTTGGGCAATGGTCGAGCGAGGGATCATTTCGATGCTGAAGGCGCTGCATCCAGCATCCGCCAACTGCTCTACCAGTTTGCGTTCATTAAATGGATCTAAATAACTGACGTGCAGGCAACCATTTTTTAGCAAATCAATCTCAACGGTTGGTGGGGGTGATAATCGCAGTACCATGTCCGCCGCAGCCAGCGACGCCTGGCGGTCGCTACTGATGGTGGCTCCAGCATCTTGATACTGATTATCAGGGTATCCGAGGTTACTGCCAAGACTGGTCTCGACCAGTACTTCAGCACCCAGTTTGACCAGTTTGGCAGTATTTTCCGGAGTCAGTGCCCGCCGTGGTTCGTTACTGTTGGTTACCTGAGGAAAGAAAATCTGCATGGTATTAAATTCTCAGAATAATGTGGAAAGTGAGAATCATATATTGTAACGACTATAGCAAGATGATAGTTGTCTGGTGTGATTGATAAGTCCGCATCAGGAAGCAGTGTAACAGATCATGAGATTCGTAGTATCTTGTTGCTCGACAATGATATCGAATTAGTGGCTACGCTGAGCCAGCTATTAGAGGAAAGAAACTTCGTGGTGACCACGGTTGACAATGGAGTGGACGGCTTGAAAGAAGTGGTTGACATGGATTTTGATGTTATCATCTGCGACTTGATGATGCCAAAGATGCCGGGAGACATGTTTTATCTGGCGGTGCAGCGGATCAAGCCACATCTTTGTCGGCGGTTTATCTTTGTGACCGGGTATGGTGGCAATCCACGGGTGGATAAGTTTCTGGAAGAAGCCGATGGAGTTTGTTTAGAGAAACCGATCGCAGTCGATGATCTGGTCAGCGCGATCGGTTACATCATCAACCAGAAATAAACGACTGAGGCGGATTTCTCGTGCTGCTCAGGATTGCAGCGATAATGGGAGTGTGATAGAGGTAAGCATGTCGCGATTGCTGAAACCAGGTCTGCTGGGCACTTTCTCCCTGTGTATAATGATAGTATTGGGTGGTTGCTATTCGACCCCGGTATCGCGCATCGGAAAGAATCTTGATCTGTTCGCCAGTCTGCCATTAGAGCATCAGGCTTTAGTCAGGCAGGGACTGATCGGTGAAGGCATGAGTATGGATGCGGTTTATCTGGCCTGGGGCACACCCGATCAGTATGCGGAGGAACTTAAGGATGGCATTCGCACCGTGCGCTGGCTGTATTTCGGGTATCGCACGGAAGTGATTCCCGGCTACTCCTGGGCTCCATACAGTGGGCGCTACTGTGGCTCTTACTATGGATATTCCCGCTACCGGCCGACCTATGTGAGTGTTCCATATTTGTACCGGACAGTAACGTTTAGCAACGGGCGTGTGGTCGCCTACCAGGCACCAATCAGGAGCAGGTATTGACAGCGATGGTGGCGTCTACCGAAAGCAGTGGCACGTTTCTAGCAGCAGATGGCTTACGAATCATTTAAAGAATTTGTTGATGCATTGGATGCAGCTGGGGAGCTGGTAACAGTCGACCAACCGGTTGCCACCGAGCTGGAAATCACCGAGCTGGCTGACCGCGAGATGAAGAAGCCCGGTGGTGGTAAGGCGTTGCTGTTCACCCAGCCTCTGATCAATGGCAAACCGGCCAAATTTCCGGTTGCCATCAATACCATGGGCAGCTACCGGCGGATGGCTATGGCTTTACAGTTGGAACATATCGACCAACTCGCAGATCAAATGCAATTGATCCTGAAGGCCAAACCACCGACCAGCTTGAGGCAAGCCTGGAAACTCGCCCGCCAGGGAATCGACCTGCTCCATGCCAAGCCGAAGAAGGTTGCTATCGGGCGCTGTAAGGATGTGGTGGTACGTTTTACCGAGAATGGTGAGGCTCCTCAATTTTCACTGGCTGACTTACCGGTCCTGCATTGCTGGCCTGATGATGGCGGGCGTTTTGTTACCTTGCCCAATGTGCATACCAGGGATCCAGACAATGGTGACCGCAACCTCGGGATGTATCGCATGCAGGTTTACGATGGAGTTACCACTGGCATGCACTGGCAAGTGCATAAGGTTGCGGCGCGCCATGGTAAGCGTTATTACGAGCGCGGTGAGCGAATGCCGGTAGCAGTCACGCTGGGTGGTGATCCGGCCCTGACCTTCGCTGCTACTGCGCCGTTACCGGATGGATTGGAAGAAATTTTATTTGCCGGGTTTGCGCGCAAGAAATCTGTTGAACTGGTCAAGTGTGAAACCAACGACCTGGAAGTGCCGGCCAACAGTGACTTTGTATTGGAAGGTTATGTCACGCCCAGCGAGTTAAGAGCTGAAGGTCCGTTTGGCGACCATACCGGGTTTTACACTGCGGTCGATGATTATCCGGTTTTTCACCTGACTGCTATTACCCATCGTTCTGATGCAGTCTATCCGGCTACCATAGTAGGCCCGCCTCCGATGGAGGATTTTTATATTGGTCACGCTTCGGTGCGGGTATTCCTGCCGATATTCAAAATGAACTTTCCGGAAATAGTTGACTTGGCTTTACCAGCCGAAGGAGTTTTTCACAATCTGGTATTTGTTTCGATCAAGAAACAGTATCCTTATCAGGCGCATAAGATAATACATGGCTTGTGGGGGATGGGTCAGATGATGTTTTCCAAATATATCGTGGTAGTCGATGAGGACTGCGATGTGCACAACACCAGTGAAGTATTGTTCCGGTTGTGCGCTAATACCGACCCACAGCGTGACTCGGTCTTCATTACGAATCCTAGTGACTCGCTGGACCATGCAACGACAGAGCCTAACTTTGGATCACACATGGGATTTGATGCCACCCGCAAACTGCCTGGCGAGGGATTTCACCGCGACTGGCCGCAGCTGGCCAGGATGGATGGCGAAGTCAGTAATCGAATGCAGGAGCTAGCCACTAAGCTGGGTCTGTGAGTCGCTGGTACTAATTAGCAGGAGCAGATTTCGATAGCCGTTGATTTTGCGTGTCCTATTGAGCTTCGACCACGATAGCAGTGGTATTGTCACTACCTGAGATATCGACTGCGGCAGTGACTAAGCGCACGGCGGTTGGCAGTTCTGCTTCGTGGGGTTCCGGGTTACGGATCAGACGGGCCAACTGGCGGTCATAGAGACCATCGTTGACGCCGTCTGAGCAAATGAGTATCCGGTCGCCGGGGCAGAAGGCGATTGCGCCAAGCTGTGGATCGGCAAAGTTGTGTCCGGCGCCCAGCGCTTTTTGTAAGGACGTCTTGAGTGGGTGGATTTTGGCTTCACGCTCGGTAATTTTTTCTTCGCGTACCAGCCAGCCAACATGGGTATGGTCGTGACTGAGCTGGCGGATATCCGGTTCATTGGCAGGCAGGTAATAGATCCTGCTGTCGCCGATGTGAGCGAAGTAGACCCACCCCGGGGTAAGCCAGCAGAGGCTGAGGGTAGTGCCCATACCATGGCATTCGCTGTAGGCTTTACCCAAACTCTCCAGTTCTTCATGAATATCCTGAAACAGTTTGCACAGTAGATCCTCGAAGCCGGCATGGAAACCACTGGCCGCCTGTTGGAATGTTTTCGGCAATAGATGAGTAATCCGGTCGACTGCGATACGGCTGGCAAACTCACCGGCATTCGCGCCTCCCATACCATCGCCGACCGCAAACACAAAGTCCCACTCGGTAGTCTGGCTATCGCCTATTTTTCCGAGATAGCGTACTTCGTGGGCATTGAACTGGAGACAGAGGAAGGTATCTTCATTGTTGGCACGTTTTTTTCCGACATCGGTGTGGCCACTCCAAACCAGTTTCGAGGAAGATTCGTCGCCCTCAGCTTGCATGATTAGTTGCTTTCCTGATGAGGTGGGGGTTCCTGTTCGTCGAGGATTGTAGCAAATTCGAAATCGACTACGCAAAACCTGCCGTCACGGTTGCGATAAGTGACATTGCGCATATCGGGATCATCGTGTTCGACGCCATAGCTGCGCAGTTCGGCAAAGATAGACTGACGCTTTTCTTCACCCAGGCTCTCAATTCTGGTGCCGCAGCTTGAGGTAACAATACTCAGCTGTTGTTCGTCGGCCTCGAGCAACTTTGGCACAAACGGGCAATCTTTCTGCTCGAGATAACGCAGGACTTTGACCTCGTTCTGGAAGCGCTCGGCGGCGCGTGGTCCGCGGTATTGTTTGAAGACTCGGCCGTCATAAGACAGTCGAACCGTGGCCCTCAAGGTGTCCTTGAGTTGCTGCATTTTAATTAATTGGTTAAAGAAAAACTATTTACTCTTCGATGTAGCCGCTGGCGTCCTCGTCATGGCTGGTGCTGAAGCCCAGAGAGAATCCAACAACGACGCCAAGTAAAAGCCCAATCCCGATACCGACTGCGACAGACTCTAGTGGATGCTCGCGGATCCGTAGTTTGGCATCCTCGGTACGACGGCGGGCGGCCAGGCTGGTTTCATCGGCCAGCAGGGAAGCCCGTTTGCGGAGTTCGCGGCTACGGTCATCAAACAGGTGACCAATGCGAGCTTCTGCATCATGGAGAGTGGTTTGCAATTCTTTGATTTTTGATTCAGCAGATTTGGCCACGTTTTTTAACGCGGATTCAGCATTTTGCAGGTTACTAGTATCGCTCATAAATCAAGCATCGCGTAACTTGCTGACAATTGCAATCAGTCAATCAGGTCGACTGTGTGTCAGAGTTACAGGAGGGGCTTTTTGAAGAAACCTGTCAACCGTCAATCAGCTGAGCTTGCCATCGGCTATCATGACCATGCGATCGCCGTGGCTTGCCAGTTGACTATCGTGGGTTACCAGAATCATGGTTCGCCCGTGATCACGGGCGAGGCTGAGTAACAGGTCAAAAACAACGGCACCGGTCTTAGAATCGAGATTGCCGGTGGGTTCATCAGCAAAGAGTATTTGTGGATCATTGATCAAAGCGCGCGCGATCGCCACACGCTGTTGCTCGCCACCTGATAATTCTGCCGGCAGGTGAAGCATACGTTCTGCCAGGCCGACCCGCTCGAGAGCATCTTGAGCGGCTTCATTGCGGTCGTCATAATGAATCATGGCCGGCAACAGGACATTCTCCAGCGCCGTCAGTTCCGGCAATAGGAAGTAGCCCTGAAACACGAATCCCATGGTTTCGTTGCGCAGCTTGGCACGACGTTGGTCAGAAAGTTTATAAAGTGACTGGCCGCCTACAAGAACCTGCCCGGCTTCCGGCTTTTCCATACCTGCCAGGGTGTAAAGCAAAGTTGATTTACCGGCCCCTGATGCGCCGCATAGAGCCAGGCATTCCCCCTGTTTGACAACCAGATCGATTCCCCGAAGAACTTCGATCTGGCGCTTGCCGATCGTAAATGACCGGACCAGGCCGGTGGCGTGCAAAATGGGTTCGGAGTTAGTTACTGGCATATCCATATTAGTACACTAAGCAGAATCACTCGTCCAAGCTGATTGAAAACTACACTGTCGCCAGGCTTCATAGACAACTATGCCTGCAGCTACGGCCAGGTTGAGGCTGCGGGCTCCGGCAGCCTGCATGGGGATGCGTAATACCTGCTCTGGCATGGCGTGTAGCAGGGGTTCCGGCAGCCCTTTCGTTTCGCGTCCAAAGATCAGATAGTCATTCGGATGAAACTGTACCCCGGTATAGCTACGTTTGCCTTTGGTACTAATCAGCCAAAGTCGCTCTGAGGCAACTGCAGCGAGAAAGTCTGCCAGCGATGCATGAGTGACCAGCTTGACCTCCTGCCAGTAATCCAGGCCGGCACGCTTGAGTTGCCGGTCATCCAGCGTGAAGCCTAGCGGCTGGACCAGGTGCAAGCAGGATCCGGTGGCCAGGCACAGGCGACCAATGTTGCCGGTATTCGGTGGAATTTCAGGCTCTACCAGGACGACGTTGAACATTTGTAATAGTTGGGTTTTTTTTGCAGCAGGGTAGAGCAAATAAGTCTGAATAGTCCGCTGACTCCCCGGGCGATGGATTTCTACGAATTACCGGCCAATTTCTGCAAGGTGTTCGGAGGGAAACCATTGGTAGAGCATCAGGTAGACCAGCACGCCGGTGACTGAGACATAGAGCCAGACCGGCAATGTCCAGCGGGCGATCCGTTTGTGCTTGTCCCAGCGGCGTCTGAGTGCCGGGATGACCGTCGCCAGCACCATTGGCACTACTGCCATGGCCAGCACAGTATGTGAGATCAGGATAGCAAAGTAGACGGTGCGAACCGGTCCCTGAGCAGTAAATTTGACCGAGCCTACCGTATAATGATAATAAAGATAACATGCGAGAAAGGCAGCGGAAGTGCTGAGCGCGCTGGCCATGCATATAATATGGGCGCGTTTTTGCTGCCTGCTGATGAACAACCACCCGGCCAGCAGCAACAGGGTAGTCAGGGTATTCAGGCTGGCATTGATTTCGGGAAAAACTCTGATTTCCATGGCGCTCACTTTTGCGGACTGCCATACTGGTCAAGCAAGTGCTCGATATCGCCGCTGAGTTTCTCCATGGCTTCCGGACTTTCGGTGTCATAATAACCGCGGATCATGGCATTTTGATCGACCAATACCAGACGGGTGCTGTGGATGATAGCGCCTTCCGTAGCGATCAGCTCCGGATCCTGTTGATCGGCGACCGTCAGCAGGAACCCTTTGCGGATCAAAGTCATTAGTTTATCTGGATCACCGGTGAGGAAATGCCATTTGTCGGGATTGGCAGCAAAGCCCGCGGCGTATTCGCGCAGGACTTCGGGCGAATCATATTCCGGATCGACTGTCAGCGACAGCAAGCCAACTCCCGGCATATCGGCAACCTTGGATTGCCACTCCGCCATGCGCCCGCTCAAGGTCAGACATGGACCGGGACAGCGGGTAAAGAAAAAATTAGTCAACCAGACTTTGCCTTGCAGATCAGATTTGGTAAAGCTACTGCCATCTGCGGCGGTCAGCTGGAAGGCGGGCACTTCCTTGATCGGCGGAATATTGCGTGCCTTGGCCAGCATATCTTTGCGGAACAGCATGTAGTTGTAAGCAACTAGTACTCCGCCGGTAATGAACAACATGACTGCCAGGGCAATCCAAAAACCGGGTATCCGACCTTTTTTTTCCACTTCGTGCATGGTCTCAATGTAACTGTTAAGTTGTCTGCGCCAACTTAATTTTCAGCTTGCGTGCGGATCGTGCTGTTGCTTTGCGGGCGATTATTCCTGATTGCAATCCGCGGGAATTCCAGTCCTATTATGCCGATATGAGCAGCAACAGCAATTGGCAGAAATTCACCAAATACTTCCTGCGCTACCCGGAGCTGAAATTCAGCATCGACATCAGCAGGATGAATTTTGATGACGAGATCTTTACCTCCATGGGGACAGCTTGCAGTGACGCAATGACCGCCATGGAAGAATTAGAAAAAGGAGCAATCGCCAATCCGGATGAAGGACGCATGGTCGGGCATTATTGGCTGCGTGATGCACAACTGGCCCCGGATGCCCAGCTGCGCTCGCAGATCGAGGGTACCATTGCAGCCGTCAAGGAGTTTGCCGACAGTATCCATAATGGTAATTGTGCACCGCCTGCTGGTGGTAAGTTCACCGATGTTTTGCTGGTAGGCATTGGTGGGTCGGCACTGGGGCCACAATTAATTGCCGATGCTATGTCGCAGCCGACCGATCCTTTGCAGGTTCACTTTCTTGACAATACCGACCCGGACGGGATTCAGCGGGTGTTGGGGAGATTAGCTGACCGTTTAGGGACTACGCTGTGTGTCGTGGTTTCTAAATCGGGTGGTACCAAGGAGACCCGCAATGGGATGCTCGAGGCGCAAGCTGCCTACCAGTCTGCCGGAGTAGATTTTGCCAGCCATGCTGTAGCTATTACTGGTACCGGCAGCAAGCTTGATCAAGTTGCTGAGTCTGGCGGTTGGCTGGCCCGCTTTCCCATGTGGGACTGGGTTGGTGGACGCACTTCGGTGATGAGTGCGGTGGGTCTGTTACCGGCGGCCTTGCAGGGTGTGGACATTGACGGACTTTTGGCAGGTGCAACTGCCATGGATAAACTAACGAGGAACCCTGAACCGCGTCAAAATGCGGCCATGCTACTGGCCCTGATGTGGCATCATGCTGGTGGCGGCAAGGGTCTGCGTGACATGGTAATTTTACCCTATAAAGACCGGTTGGTGCTATTCAGTAAATATTTGCAGCAGCTGGTGATGGAATCGCTGGGTAAAGAACTTGATCTTGATGGCAAGCGGGTCAATCAGGGCATAGCTGTCTATGGTAATAAGGGCTCGACAGATCAGCATGCCTACGTGCAGCAGTTGCGTGATGGTATTAATAATTTTTTCCTGACATTTATTGAGGTTCGCAAGGATCAGATTGGTGATCCGTTGGAGGTCGAAGCCGGTATAACCAGTGGTGATTACCTGCAGGGGTTTCTGCGTGGTACCCGCGCGGCACTCAGCGAGAGCAGGCGAGAGTCGATTACCCTGAGTGTAGCCGATACCTCCGCCGGTACCCTGGGTGCACTAATTGCACTCTATGAGAGAGCCGTCGGGTTCTATGCCAGCCTGGTAAATATCAATGCCTACCATCAACCCGGGGTGGAAGCAGGCAAGCAAGCCGCCTCCGAGGTACTCGAATTGCAAGCTAAAGTTATTGATAAACTGGCCGCAGCGGAATCACCTGTCACCGCCGAGCAGATCGCTGACAGCTTGTCTGCTGACCCGGAAGCCGTTTATCACATACTTTGTCATCTCGCGGAAAACCGGGATAACATCAGTATGACGCTGGCGGACACTCCGCTTGGAGATACTTTTGCGGCGGCTTAATCAGAGTTCCGGGGAATCATCCAGACTCTCGGTAATCAGGCTGTTTTGTTGGCCCTGCTGATTTTCGAGCGCTGCCTTGCGTTGCGAGTCACGCAACCAGGAACCAGTTTCTTGAGGGCTGTACTTGGCTGCCAGTTTTTTCAATTCGACTAATTCCTGTTCGAGCTCAGTGATCTGTCTTTCAAGTGGCTTCACTTTGAATTCATACATCGCTATGACAGTGATAATGATGATCACAATGGATAGTGCTAGTTCCTTCATTTCTGCATGCGACAAGTAGTAATTGCTATGGTATTACTCCACTAAGTGACAATCGACAAGTAGATTAGGGAGTGGAACTATTCCTGAGTTCAACATCGCCCCCAAAGATGCTCGGAAACCCCTGTAAACATTGGATTGGGTTTTGAGTTTGGGTGTCCCGCCGGTAAAATGGCGCAATGTTCGTGCGGAAGAAGCGCAACCGATCCGGCACCGTCAGTGTGCAGGTTATCGACAAGTCCAATGGTTACCGCGTGGTTAAATCGATGGGCTCGTCGGATGATCCGCGTGAGATCCAGCGGCTGATGGAGTTGGCTGAGCTGTTCATTGCACGGCAGCAGGGGCAGTTCTCGCTATTTCCCGAGGAGCACCGTGATCGCGCCGTCATTGCCGATTTCGTGGAACATCTGAGCAATGCATCGATCCGCACGGTGGGGCCTGAGTTGGTCTTCGGCAGGCTGTTCGATGAGATCGGGTTCGATGCAATTCCCGAGCAACTCTTTCGTGATATCGTTGTTGCCCGCCTGGTGTATCCCTCAAGCAAATTGAAGATGATCGACTACCTCTATCGCTATCAGGGAAAGACGATGAGCGTTCAAGAGGTCTACCGATTTCTGGATCGCCTCAACGAGTGCCACGCCGTACAGGCAAAGCAGATCGCCTACCGGCACACGAAGAAGCTTCTCAAGCGTTATCGTTTCGGAAAACCGGTTGTGGTGGCCGACGCAGCCATGCTCAGCAAAGACAACCTCGACGCGCTTGATCGGGCAAAGTTCCCGTTCATCGTTGCCGCTCGGCTGCGTAATGAGTCTGAGGCCATGCAAGAGACGATCCTGTCTCGGTGCCATGATCTGGACGATGGCGCATCGGTCGCCATCGGGCACGAGCAGCACCGCCGACTGATCGTGAGCTACTCCGACCAACGAGCCAAGAAAGACCGACACAATCGCCAGCGCGGCTTACAACGGCTGCACAAACGAATCGGTTCCGGACGAATGACAAAGGAACAGCTCAACAATCGTGGCTACAACAAATTCCTGAAACTGACGGGCTAGGTGACCGTTGAAATCGACGAGACGAAGGTCGCTCAAGCTGCCCGTTGGGACGGCCTGAAGGGCTACATCACCAATACCGATCTGCCGTCGGTCGAGATCATTGAGAACTACGGACATCTTTGGCAGATCGAGCGAGCTTTTCGTATATCGAAGACGGATCTGCGAATCCGACCGATGTACCATCGGCGCCGCCGCCGGATCGAAGCGCACGTTCTCGTAGCCTTCGTTGCCTATACGATCTACAAGGAGCTCGAACGCCGCCTCACCCAGGAGAAGATCCCGATCAGTAGCAAACGAGCCGCTGAGCTGACTCAAACCATGTACGAAATGACCTTCCGATACCCCGACGATCCGGCAGATCAGCGCATACTATTGAAAATGGACCCTCAGCAGCAGGCGCTTTTCAATCTGATCTGTTCACCCAAGAATCCGCCTCGGGTGTCCCAATGTTGAACTCAGGAGCGAGAGCTAATTAGTCCAATCTGCCAATCACCTTAAAGAATTCTCCTACAATCCGGTCGGATGGTCGATAAATTCCCATTCGAGTGAGAACCGGGATGCTCCTTTCTCAGCCAGCGCTTTGACTCCGAAGGTCTCGGTAGCATAGTGGCCACCCAGCAGCAGGTTGATACCCAACTCTTCAGCCAGTGGGTATGCCCAATGTGATGCCTCACCGGATATCAGGGTGTCTGCACCCAACGCCGCCGCACGGGCCACTTCATTGCCGGCCCCACCTGTTACGATGCCAACTTTACTGACTTGCTCCGGGCCACCCGGACATACGTGAACCCGTCCCTGTACTGCTGCTTCCAAACGTTCAGCCAGCTCAGCACGGGAGAGGTCGACCGTATACAACTGCCCCACCGGTGTCGTGCCGCCAAAGTCCATCCATGGCTGCCCTGCAACCAGCCCCATAGCATCGGCCAGTAACGCATTGTTGCCAATTTGCGGGTGGGCATCGAGTGGCAGGTGCATGCTGTATAAAGCTATGCCATTCTCGACTAACAATTTTACCTTGCGATAGGCCGCGCCGGTTAACGGTCGCAAATCCTGCCAGTAAAGCCCGTGATGCACCAGCACCATAGAAGCTTCCAGCTCGACTGCCCTTTGAATACTGAACTCACAGGCATCAACTGCAGCAGCAATTCGGTACACATTACCGGAACCTTCCACCTGCAAGCCGTTGCAGGCACGCGGTGAGTCTTCAACATCGATTCCAATAAATTGCTGATCCAGCCAATTGACAACGGTAGCTTGCGATTCCATAGGCGATTGCGAGTTGCTAGGCTTCATCCAAGATCATGCTGCCATGGTTTACTCTGGCATGCTCATTAAGTGGCAACATCAGGATAAAACTGGCACCTCCCAGTGCCGACTCATCTACGCGCACAGCACCACCATGCGCCATCATCACGTTCTTTACAATTGCCAGCCCAAGACCGGTACCGCCAGTGTCCCGCGAACGATCTTTAGCCACCCGATAGAAACGCTCAAAAATATGCTCCCGCTGGGCGGCCGGGATCCCGGGCCCATTATCTTCAAATTGCATAATCAATTGCTCAGCCTCCTGCCGTGCTGATATCTTGATGACCAAATCATTGCCAGTGCCGTACTTTAAAGCATTATCTAGTAAGTTAAAAAAGACCTGATCCATACGGTCGACATCAGCTTCCACGAGCGGCAAATCATCCGGCAAGTCTATGCTCACATTAGCGCCTGTTCGCTGAATAGCTGTTTCCATGCGATCCAGTACCCGCTGCAAGCAATCCCGCAGGCTGATCTCTTCCATAATTAAACCGGGTGCCTGTGACTCGAGCTGCGAAATTGTCATGGTATCTTCAATCAGATAATTGAGGCGTTCACAATGTTTCTGCATAGTGACCAGGAACTCATGTGCTAAGTCAGGATTATCCAATCCATCATCCAGCAGGGTTTCAATGTAGCCGTTGATAATTGACAGCGGGGTACGCAATTCATGACTGACATTTGCCATCAATTCCTGACGATAGGTTTGCTGTTTTCGGAGTTCGGTAATGTCATGAAACACAGCAACAATACCCAGAGGTTGCGGAGTTTCTCCTGAGGTCTCAACAGCTACCGCATTAACCACAAAATGCTGCAAACTATCACTATCGTAGCCTCCCTCCTGTACCGAAAAATCAATGCGCTGCGGCAACCTTGTCTCAATCGCACGATCTAGTGTCTCGTTCAGTTGAGCTACCCGAAAAACTTCCATCACAGTCTTATTAATTGGGGAAACCTTTATGTTAAACATGTCAACCAGGGTAGCATTCACAAGACGTACATGCTTACCCGGGTCGGCGATTAAGACCCCTTCTGACATGCTTGATAGAATCGCACGCAAGCTAAACCCTTCATCGCTGATCTGCTGGCGCTGGGTGACCAGTCGTTCACGCAATGCTTCCATATGGACAGACATGCGACGTATGGATGGCGAGGCCCAAACGATCAGTCCCGCCGCATAATCTTCATTGACTAGCCGCTCGAGGTTCTTTTGCAGTCGGCGCAACGGTAAAAAATGCAAGACACACATTATCAGCAACGCCAGGCAAATGAGAATACCACCGACGATCAGCCAAAATTGCGCCGAAGCAAGCATTACTAAATGTTAGCACGAAAGCGGTAGCCCTCACCACGAATCGTTTCAATTTTTACCGATGCACCCTCCAGCTTGCCACGCAAACGCCGCATATGAGTGTCGACGGTGCGGGTATCAATCGGGTTCTGATAACCCCATACTTCATTGAGCAATTTGTCACGTGACAGGATCCTGCCTCTTCTTTCAATCAATAAAGCCAGCAGCTTGAATTCCGTAATCGTCAAATCCAGCCGCTTGCCATCAAGGTGGAACTCAAATGCTGCCTTATCCATGCGGAAGCCATCGAATTCAACTATCATAGAAGTCTCAGTTTTCGATGTCCGGCGCAAGATAGCCGCTACTCGCAGCACCAGTTCTTTAGTGCTGAACGGTTTGGTCACATAATCGTCAGCACCATCCTGCAGACCCCTGACCCGATCTTTCTGCTGGTTTTTAGCCGTCAACATTAGAATCGGAGTGTGCGAGACCTCCGGGTCGCTGCGCACTTCCCGGCAAACACTCAGACCATCCATCTCCGGCATCATTAAATCCAGAATCACGACATCAGGACGGCTATTCCTAATGATGCTTAAGCCCTCAACACCATTGGTTGCAGTCAGTACCTCATAGCCTGCCTTCTGGAGATTATAACGGACAAGATTAGTTACATCCTGCTCATCATCCACTACGAGTATCGAGTCCCTCGCCTTCATTAACGCTGTATGTAATATACCTGCGGCCAACTCACAAGATAATGTAAAAAAAATTCGGGCCACGCACACCAAGGAGTAACAAGGGAGATAACTAGTGCGTGGCCCGAATCACCTTAACCTATTAGATTAGACCCGTAGTTGCAGCTAGCGTTCAAAGTTTCTCATTTTATTTGCGATTAATTTTCACTGCCGCATCTGAAATACTACAAAACATTGCCTATGAATCGGTTAGAACTCAAGAGGTGCAGGAGGCGACAAGCTGACAGCAGGTGCCTCGAGTGGCTGATCAAAAGGTCTGACAGCCTCCGCACGCCGTACTTCGGCACCAGACTGGTCGCCTGCGTTAACCGCTTCTGCCTTCATTACGGTTTTGGTAACCGAACTATATGGATCAATCCCTCCGACCACAGTAGGTGATGTTACCATGACCGGCTGCAGGGCAGCCGTATCCGATGCTACTTGAGCACGCGGCCATTGCCCGTCTTCAGTGGCGCTCTCAAGCATAGTCAATCCGTTATTTTCCAGGATCTCCAGTTGTTTGCGGGTCAGCAGCGCAGGATAAATTGCATCACCAGTAAACAGATCGGTCTTGTCTTCAGGTACCAGATCACCACTGGCTTTGAGCAGATCAACAGTTTGCAGGGAACCAGGACGCGTGATCGAATGGGGACGAAATTTCTCCAGACTGGCATTCATTACTTCGACCCAGATTGGTAGAGCAATATCGCTGCTAAAGGCACCGCGAAAGATTGTCTGCGGTTTATCAAATCCGACCCATACCCCACACGTCACTTCGCTATTGTAGCCAACAAACCAGAGATCTGTGAAATCATAGGCAGTACCGGTCTTCCCACCACCATCGAAGCGTTTCAATCCGTAGTTTAAGGTAGCTTTATCTGCAGTACCGGTTTCCAAAGCTTCGGATAATGAGTCATGCAGCTGGTATGCCACTTCCGGAGTCATCCCACGCTGTTCATCATACTTAGAGCGAAATACTTCGGCTCCGCTTTTTTCTTCAATTTTTCGGATCGCATTCAGCTCTTTACTGTAGGTGCCACCACGGGGGATAGCGGAAAAAGCGCGAGTCATTTCCACCAGACTGACCTCACTGCTGCCCAGGAAGGTAGCTGGAAACTCACGCAGCGGACTATCAATTCCCAAAGCACTGGCGAACCCTTTGACTTTACTGAGTCCAGTCCGCAATCCCAACCGGACAGACGCAGCATTCTTACTCTTGACCAGTACCTCCCGTGCAGGCATAGCGCCTTCGTATCGGTTTAAAATGCGTTCCGGGCCCCATTCGCCCAGCACCCCGGTTGTGCCGCCGATCATCACCTGTCGATTATCCAGTGGTGAGTCATCCAGTAAATAACCTGGCGAAAAGCCCTCCTCATAGGCAGCGCCAAAGACGATTGGTAAAAATGCGGTACCGGCCGGTCGCCTGGCAAAAATAGCACGGTTGTATTCGCTGTGCTCAAACTCACGACCACCAACCAGGGCCAAAATGTTACCGCTGGAATTTTCCGTCATCAGCAAGGCGCCCTGAATGTAAGCGGGCAATGGCGGTTGCTTGGGTTCGATTCCCTCCTTGGCCAGTTGTTGTTGGCTTTCCTCAAAGGACTGCAACATTCTGTCGTATTCCGCCAGAGTGGGGTGAGTATAGCCCTCTTTTTGCTCCAGTTGGGTCAGCTTACGGTCTAATGCCTGCTCCGCCAGCGTCTGTAATTCCGAGTCGATAGTGGTATAGATGCGATAGCCTTCACTAACTGCATTATCAAATCCGATGTCGGCAATAACTTGCTGCCTGATGTAGTCAATTGCATACGACTGGGTGAACAGGTTACGGCGGTTCTTAACATCTAACTCGGCTGCAACAGCCTGCTCGTAATCAGCATCGTTGAGCATCTTCAGCTCATGCATTCGCCCCAGCACAAAATCTGTCTCCTTCTCCGCTGCTGCCCGGTCACTCCACGGAGATAGATTATTGGGGCTCTTCAATAATCCGGCCAGCATGGCACTTTCAGTAACGTTTAAATCACGTGCCGGTTTGCGAAAATAGCCGCGCGCGGCAGCTTCCACTCCATACAGACCGGCACCGAAGTAGACACGGTTTAGATACAGCTCGAGGATCTCATCTTTGCTGAGTTCTTCTTCAATCCGCATGGCCAGAAAGACTTCAACCAACTTACGTTCGTACGAGCGCTCACGCAGCGAGTAAGTATTGCGCGCTAACTGCTGAGTCAGGGTGCTGGCTCCCTGGGTGATTCTGCTGGCCTGCCAGTTTTTTAAGGCTGCCCGTACCATCCCGATGTAATCGACTCCTTTATGCTGAAAGTAGCGGTTATCTTCAGCTGCTACCACTGCCTGGATCAGGTGGTATGGCATATCCTCTAGTGGAATAGTATCGCGATTGCGCACAAAAATGCGTCCGAGCACTTTATCGTTCCGGTCAAAAATAATCGAGGCTGACTCCATCTGGCTGATTTTAGACAAATCATATTGGGCGGCACGAGCACCGTAATCGGCCTCAAATGACTTCCAGGTGATAAAGGCCGCCACAGCACCAAGAAGCAGTATGACCAGTAAGGTTGCTGTTATCCACAGCAGCCAGCGTTTCTTTTTAGTGGAATGATAGCTCATAGATTAGCCTGATTCGTACGTCGTCTTGCTTACCTTCGACAGATTCTGGCGTGCTGGCAACTGCGGAAACATGAAAATCATTTGCGGTCAAGCAATCTGGCATAGAGACTTTCTCCAATGGGTGATGGGCAAGAACCAACAGATGCAAAGGATCTGATTCGCCGGAGGATTGCAAGCTGCGGCGCCATCAGCTTTGCCGAGTATATGAACATTGCTCTGTATGATAAACAGTTTGGCTATTATGCACAATCAACTGCCCGTATCGGACGTGATGGCGACTTTATTACGAATGCCAGTGTGTCCAGTTTATTCGGCCGCATATTGGCCTGGCAATTCGTTGAAGGGTGGCATGCACACGGGTGTCCACCGGAGTTTCATATAATCGAACAGGGTGCCGGAACTGGTTGGTTAGCCAAGGATCTACTGGATGAAATTAGTGCCAACTATCCAGAGTTTTTCGCTACACTGCAGTTCCACATTATCGAGCCATTGCCAGAGTTAGTCCGGCAGCAGCAATGCAACCTGGCCCACTTTCCAAAGGTAATATGGCACCAGCAGTTAAGTGGACTCGGGCAACTCCGGAACGTGATTTATTACGCCAATGAACTGGTGGATGCGATGCCGGTGCACCTGCTTGAGTCAGACGGCAGCCACTGGCTTGAACTGCGAGTCGATTATGACTCAAGTAACCAGCAATTCACCTTCAATGCCGGCGCGCCCGACCGGAAGCTGCTGGAATGCCCGGCGTACACCAGCTTGCCGGTCCGTCCCTCCGGCTGGCGCTGTGAAGTTTCAGCTGCTGCGATTGAATGGCTGACGCAGCTTTGCTATCGCCTGGGCAGTGGTCTTATCCTGATAATCGATTACGGACTGCCGCGTACCGAACTATTGGCTGTCGGCAGATCCGGCGGAACTTTGCGTGGCTATACCAGGCACCGGCAATTAGTCGACATTCTAACATTCGCCGGGCAATGTGATCTGACCGCACATGTGGACTTCACGATGCTGACACAAACGGCAACAGCTGCAGGCTGGGATCTGGCCGGGTACACCGACCAGCACCATTTCCTGACTGCTGCTGCACATCAACGCTTGCTGGCCTGGGAACAAGACAATGCAACCGCTGAAATTGCTGCTTTCAAGTCGCTCTCTCATCCAGCTACCATGGGTACTGCCTTTCAATTCCTGGCATTTAGCCGCGACTGGCCGAAAGCTGCACCGCCGCTCAGCGGTTTTCAATTTTCACGCACTGCCGACCTGCAAGCTCTGATGGTCGAACCAAAGCCACATTAGGATATTGCAGCGAGTGACTGCATAGCAGAACGACAAGATACGTGCTAAGCTTGAGCTTGAATCCATAACGTCTATTAGCAATAGTCCGTCACACCAGTAGATGAAAGCCAAAGTCCATATCAGAACATACGGTTGCCAAATGAATGAACGCGACTCCGAGCAGGTCTCGCGGATGCTGGTCGAGCGCGGCTATGAGATGACATCCAGTGAGGCAGAAGCCGATGTGATCCTGCTAAATACCTGTAGCGTACGTGATCTTGCCGAGCAAAAAGCATTAGGCAAAATGGGCATGCTGGGACGCTTAAAACAAAATAAACCGACCCTGGTTACCGGTTTTCTAGGGTGCATGGCGCAGAGTCGAGGCGCCGGATTACTGGAGGACTCGCCAGGGATCGATCTGGTAGTTGGCACCAGTAAGTTTCATCGGGTTGCTGACTATGTAGACGACTTGGTACAGCGTAAGCGTGACGGCAACATGGACGACTTGCGAAGCGCCATTGTCGATGTCGCGCCCGAGGAAGGTTCACAGAGTACTATTCGCGATCATGTGCTTAAGCCGCAGCAATGTTCTGCCTTTGTATCAATCATGCAAGGGTGCAATATGCACTGCACCTTCTGTATCGTCCCTGCAACCCGTGGCCCGGAGCGTGGCCGTCCCATCGCAGAGATTGTGGCCGAGGTCGAAGAACTGGCTGCCAAGGGGGTACGTGAAGTCACCTTACTGGGTCAAATCGTCAATCTTTATGGCCGCCATGAGATCCCCAAACGCGACGGTAAGAGTGCATTCGTACAATTACTCGAAGCTGTCCACGACGTAGAAGGTATCGAGCGGATTCGCTTTACCTCTCCCCATCCCATGGGCTTCCGCCAGGATCTGGTCGAGGCCT
>CAZHRP010000013.1:0-1514 GCA_964535055.1 uncultured Chthoniobacteraceae bacterium | reverse complement strand
GGAATCTGCCCAAGCTGGTAGAGCATATTCACTTGCCGCTGCAATCAGGCTCAGACCGCATCCTCAAGGCTATGCACCGGCCATACTCGGCTACGAAGTATAAAGATCTGGTCGACCGGCTGCGTGCCGTGCAGCCGCAGATAGCCATTACTACGGATATTATTGTGGGTTTCCCGGGCGAGACCGATGATGACTATCAGGCAACCCGGCAACTGGTCGAAGATGTTCAATTTGATAATGCTTTCATTTTCAAATACTCGCAACGCCGTGACACTCCTGCAGCTTCGATGGACAACCAGTTGAGCGAAGAAGTTAAACTGGAGCGCAATCATGATTTACTCGAAGTGGTCAATCAATTGGCCCGAAGCAAAACCGCCGCTTACATCGGCAGCAATGTGGAGGTCTTGTGCGAAGGGCCCAGCAAAACCAATCGCGAACGTTTGACTGGCAGAACCCGCACCAACAAAATCGTCGTTTTTGAAGGCAGCGACCGTCTTATCGGTGGGATATTCGATATTCATATCGAGCACGCCAGTCCGTTCACACTTTACGGCAACGCAGCGGTTCTCGCGTGACAGCCAACCTGCTCCCTGATAATCCCTACTCCTCCATGATTTACCAGTTTTCCCTACAAGCCGTCGGTGTAACCGTCGGCACGGCCATGATCCTCAGCCATGGCATCGGTTTGCTTCAACCCGAATCCAGCTGCAAATTTTTTTCCACCTTCCCCCGGAACAAGTTAGCCGGTTGGGTACTGGCTTCAATTGCTGCACTATGGTCACTGTGGTTAATGGCAACTATGGACCTTGGGGAATTCAGTCGCTTGCGGCAGTTCCTGGTGATCATGGTTCCGGTTACATGGTTCTTAACGATTCGTTTTGTCGACGAATTTCTGGCAGTGCGTGCACTTGGATTCATAGCGTTACTTGCTGCTGCACCATTGCTTGATGCGGCATTTCTACAACCGCCGGTATCGCGCTTACTGTTGGTTGTGCTGGCCTACGTGTGGGCTACCAAAGGGCTGTTCTGGGTCGGTATGCCATATTTAATGCGCGATCAAATCAACTGGGCAGTCAAGGAGACCAAGCGTTGGCGCATCATGATGTCAGCTGGCGTCGCATACGGCGTTGCCGTGCTGGTTTGTGCGCTGTTCTTTTGGGGATAAGTACGGCTCAAAAATTCGGCGCCAGATCAGGGTCCGGATAAACCATTACCGAGTTACCCGCTTGCGGCTTACCCTTGACGATATCGGCCACTACGAAGGGTTTTTTTTCGTCAGGATGCCGGTTGAGCAACGCCGTCACTTTGCCGTCACTGTCGAACGCATACATTTTGGTGCCAGGCTCAACGGTGTAACCGAAATTCAGCCTGACGAGCACAAAGCCTTCTGTCATATCCACAAATTCCACCGGGCCCAGTTTCTTAGGCATCACTGGTGAGGGAGTATATGTGTAGTCATCAGTGCGGGTCGTCTTACAACCAGTGAATAAGTTGACTGCAATGAGGAGAAAAGC
>CAZHRP010000012.1:21546-22646 GCA_964535055.1 uncultured Chthoniobacteraceae bacterium | reverse complement strand
ATCCTTGCCAACCCGCTCGACCGCAATCCCCGGCCAGAAATGCCGGTTGCGCTTGTTCTGGCCGGCCCACCATGGCGCCAACTTGGCAAAGCTTTGGCCAGAAGAGCCAATCGTCCAGTAGAGCTGCGGCGAAAAATAATCTAACCAACCGGCAGCAAACCACTTCCGCGAATCTCCATACAGCTGGCCATAGGCATCCAGCCCGGCGGTGGTGCCCGACGGTACTCCCGGCCGCCAAATCCCAAATGGGCTGATACCAAACTTCACCCACGGCTTGGTTGACTTAATGCCCTTGTAGAGATCCTTGACGAAGCGGTCAATATTGGCCCGCCGCCAGTCGTCACGACTGCCACTACCATGACGCTCGAAAGTTTTGCCATCGGGGAACCCGGCCGCTCCCGGCTTCGGGTAGGGATAAAAATAATCATCAATATGAACACCGTCGATGTCGTAACGCCGCAGCACATCGAGAATTACCTTCCTCGAGTATTCCTGAACTTCCGGCAAGCCGGGATCGAGCCACAAGTAATTGGCATAGCGACGTACCCACTGCGGACGCTTGCGCGTCACATGGTCGTTGGAAACTTTATTCTTATAGTTGCTCTGCGCCCGAAACGGATTGAACCAGGCATGCAATTCCAGGCCACGACGATGAGCTTCATCGACTGCAAACTTCAGCGGGTCATAGCCCGGCGAGCGCCCCATGCTGCCGGTCAAATACGGCGACCATGGTTCATACGGACTGTCGTAAAGCGCATCGCATGCCGGACGCACCTGCAGGATCACTGCATTCATACCGCTGGCTGCTGCGGTATCAAATATTTCAATTAATTGTGACCGCTGCGCCGCCGCTGACAAGCCGCTCCGCGACGGCCAGTCGATATTATAAACACTGGCCACCCAGACCCCGCGAAATTCACGCGGCATCTCCGGCGGCCCAGCGGATACACAGTCCAACCCAAGCAGGCAAATAGTGACAGCAATCAATAATATCCTGAGTGAAAAAATTCTCATGCTTGCTACATAACCCAACTAACGAATTTTGTCGACCGGCCAACCGATGCTTGCAATTTCCCGCGTAATGGCAAGGATTCGCTAGC
>CAZHRP010000012.1:16112-21536 GCA_964535055.1 uncultured Chthoniobacteraceae bacterium | reverse complement strand
AATCTCACCGGTACGCCAGCGCCGGGCGGCCGCCTGTGCGGCATGATCCACGCTGCCGGGTTCCGCAAGGATTCGCTAGCAACCCTATTAATACACCAAAATTATGAATACTGAGATCCTACAACAAGCAGCAACCCAAGCCCGCGGATTGGCTATCGATGCCGTTCATCAAGCAGGCATCGGCCACCTCGGCCTCCCTCTCGGCTGTGCTGAAATTGGCGCAGTCTTGTTTGGCGATACCCTCAATTATAATCCGGCCGACCCCCACTGGCTGAACCGTGATCGCTTTGTTTTGTCGGCCGGTCACGGCAGCATGTTCCTCTATGCATGGCTACACCTCGCCGGGTATAATCTTCCGAAACAGGAAATAATTAACTTCCGCCAGTTGCATAGCATTACCCCCGGGCACCCTGAATTTGGGGAAACCGATGGTGTCGAATGTACCACCGGACCACTCGGACAGGGTGTTGGCAATGCCGTAGGCATGGCTGTCGCCGCCAAACATTGCGCAGCATTATTCAATACCCCGGAACACCAAATCATCGATCACAAGATCATATGCCTGGCCGGTGACGGCTGCCTCCAGGAAGGTGTGGCCCTCGAGGCAACATCGTTCGCCGGCCACAATGGCCTGGATAACCTGATCATGATCTACGATTCCAATGATGTGACGCTCGATGCCATGGCAGACGTCACCCAGAGTGAACATGTTCCAGCCAAGTTTGCCGCCCTGGAATGGAATGTCATGGAGGTCGACGGCCACGATATGCCCGCCTTCAAGGAAACTTATGATCAAGCCAAAGCCAGTTCCAACGGCAAGCCGACCATCATCATTGTAAAAACTGAAATCGGTCGCGGGATCCCCGAAGTCGCCGGAACCAGCAAGGCACATGGTGAAGGTGGCGCCAAGTTCGCCGACGACGCACGCGCGGGACTCGGCTTGCCGGAGGAAAAGTTCTTTGTCAGCGAGGAGGTCAAAGCCTATTTCGCAGATCACGCGACACAACTGCAAAGCCAGTACCAGCAGTGGCAACAACTCTACCAGCAATGGCAGCAGGCCAATCCCGATAAAGCCGAATTACTAAATACCGGTCTGCAAAAAAACTGGGGTACCATGGAAGAACTGCTGGCAGTTATTCCTGCGACCGGCCCCGACAAAGCAGAGGCAACCCGCGCTTCCGGCGGAACCATACTCAACCACCTGGCAGACCATCAGCCGCTGCTGATCTCCGGCAGCGCCGACCTGCACGGCTCAACCAAAAACTATCTCAAATCCAGCGATGACTTCAGGCGTGATAACCCGCTGGGACGCAACCTTCGCTTCGGCATCCGTGAACATGCTATGGGTGCGATCGTTAATGGTATCGCTTATTATGGCATCCTGAGCGCTTCGGGTGCTACCTTCCTAGCCTTCTCCGATTACATGCGCGGCGCCATCCGTCTGTCGGCCCTGGCCGCCCTGCGCAACTTCTTGATCTTCACCCATGATTCGGTAGGTGTCGGCGAGGACGGCCCGACCCATCAACCGGTTGAACAAACCAGTGCCCTGCGCCTGATCCCTAACCTGGATGTTATTCGACCAGCCGACTTTCAGGAAACAGCCGGAGCTTTCGCCCATGCGATCAGCAGACAGGAAGGACCAACCGCCCTCATCCTGACGCGCCAGGGGTTGCCCCAGCAGGATTCGATTCCGGCTGCAGAACGCCGGTCCGGAGTGGCACGCGGTGGCTATATTGCCAGACAGGAAAGTACCGAGCTGCAATTAATCATCCTCGCCTCTGGCAGCGAACTACAGCATGCCATGGCCGCAGCTGAGCAGCTTGGTAGCGGCGTCCGGGTCGTTTCGCTGCCCTGCATGGCCGCCTTCGATCGTCAGCCTCAGGAGTACCGTGCTCAAGTTCTCCCACCAGCTTGTCGTCGCCGCCTGGCCATCGAGGCAGGCGCCACCGGACTATGGTATAAATATACCGGTCTCGATGGCCGCGTGATCGGCATCGATCGCTTCGGGCTCAGTGCTCCGGGAGCTACCGTTATGCAGGAACTCGGTATTAATGCGGATAATGTTGTCGCGGTTGCCAAGGAGCTACTTGAAAAATAAGTAAAAGAATCCGATTGTCAGATTGGGCATTTTGTTTTACAGCACAGGAGAACCAGGAGAACTTATATTCTTATCATGAAACCATTTCTATTAATCACTATCATCCTGACCGGGTCATTGCTGCTCAGCAGTTGCGGGTTTAACCAGGACACCCAACAGCAGGAACGCCAGAACCGCTACGGCTGGCAGGGCACCGAGAATCCGGCTAATACCCAATTCCAGCCAACTCCGGCACCAGAAACGCCTGCGTCTGATACCAGCTCCGACAGTACTGACAGCGCTGACCAGTCGACTGCGGCCGATACCAATGAGCCCGAGACTGCCGCTACTGATACAGCTCCGCCAGCACCGCCGGCAGCTCAGAACTACCCCTACGCCACACCGGTTCCAGGCAAGGCCGGCTTTGTCACCAGCCCACACGCCCCGTATTCGGGTTACGTCGATGTCCGCGGTTTCCCACCTGGTACAGAAGTCAAAGACCCGTATACCGGCAAAATTTTTCTGGTGCCTTGAGCAGGTAACCGGGAGCGACTGTCGAGTCAGATTATGATTTTGATCAACGGCTGCCAGCAGCCTGGCCATCCTTATTTGTCGCCATTCCTACTCAGCATAGTTCCGGTTTGATGAAGCTGCGGCAGTTAGCAATTTTGGGACCAGGTCTACTGGGTGGTTCACTGCTGATGGCGGCTAAACAACGCCAATTGGCAGATAGCTATTCGGTCTGGGCCAGGAGTAGCGAAGCCATCGCACAGATCGAGTCACTCCAGTTGGCAGACATAGCCTCCAACGATCTGTCGACCGTAGTGGCTGATGCAGAACTGGTCGTGATTTGTACACCGGTCAAGTGCATCCCGCCATTGGCCCGGCAATTCCTGCCAATGCTATCCAATGATGCCACAGTGACCGACGTCGGCAGCACCAAACAAATCATCTGTCAGCAATTAGACGAAGTTTTTGCTGCCTCCAATGCCACTTTTATCGGGAGCCACCCGATGGCCGGTTCGGAACAATCAGGGTTGCAGGCTGCGTACCCGGACCTCTATCAGGGTGCAGTCACCATCGTCACCCCAACCAGCCACTCCGACCAACAGGCTGTAGAATTGGTCAGCCGGTTCTGGCGGTCTCTCGATTCGAGTGTGCTGGAATTGCCACCTGCTACGCATGATTCCATTGTCGCGGCCATCAGTCACCTGCCACACTTGTGCGCAGGACTACTGGTCCAATTGGCCGCCGACACTCACCCACAAGCCATGGCGTGCATTGGCAACGGCTTTCTGGATACGACCAGGGTCGCTTCAGGCTCACCCGATTTGTGGACTCAAATCATCGCTGACAACAAGGAGCCAATCCTCGAATCACTCGCCCGACTTGATGATAGCATTGCACATTTACGAAACTTAATTCAAACCGACGACTGGCATGTCATTGAGGATTTTCTTGGCAAAGCAAAGTCGACACGCGACAAATTTGCTGCTTAGACAAAGTCAATTATGGGAACCATTAAAGTAAAGAAGGCGCCACCCCTGGAAGCTGAAGTTTTTGTGCCGGGTGATAAAAGCATTTCTCATCGCGCCGTTATGCTGGCCGCGCTGTCCAACGGACCGTGCGTCATTACCCGTTTTTTACCGAGCGCGGATTGCATGGCTACAGTCCAAGCCATGCAAGCCCTCGGTGTAGAAATCGAGCAACCCGAAAAGACCACTCTGATCGTCCACGGATGCAAAGGCGAATTTCAGCAGCCACAAGCTCCTATCGACTGCGGCAACTCAGGGACGACCATGCGCCTGCTGTCCGGCATTCTAGCTGCGCAACCGTTCACCTCGACCCTGGTCGGCGATGAATCGCTTTCAAAGCGTCCCATGAAGCGCATCATAGAACCGCTGTCGCAGATGGGCGCAACTATCGAGAGCGACACCGGTACAGCACCATTGACCATTCGCGGTAGCGAGCTATCGCCGATCACCTATCATTCGCCAATCGCCAGCGCCCAGGTCAAAAGCGCCATTCTACTTGCCGGATTATTTACCAAAGGCAAGACCACAGTAGTCGAACCCGCCAAGAGCCGTGACCATACCGAACGCATGCTCAGCTACTTCCTGGTCACCCTAGCAGTCGAACGCAGCCTGAACCAGGAGGATAAAACCCAGACAGTTTCCCTGCACGGCACCCAGTACCTTGAATCGCGCGACTTTGAGGTGCCGGGTGATATTTCCAGCGCTGCATTCTGGATGGTGGCTGCCGCGGCCAACCCGGGTGCCCGCGTCCAGGTGCGCGATGTCGGCCTGAATGATACCCGCACTGGCATCCTCAGCATTCTGGTAAGGATGGGTGCACGGGTCAGGGAAGTGATCGAGGAAGTCGGCCAGATCGAACGCATAGGCACGGTCGAAATTCATGGCGACCAACTCAAAGGCACTACTATCAGCGGGGAAGAAATCCCGCAACTGATCGATGAAATCCCGATCCTCGCAGTCGCTGGAGCGCTGGCCGAAGGCACAACCACGATCCGCGATGCCGCCGAATTGCGGGTCAAGGAAACCGACCGCATCGCGGCAGTTGCCAACAACTTAAGGGCCATGGGTGTTACAGTCGATGAATTTGATGATGGCATGACCATCCACGGCGGCAGCAAGCTGAACGGCGCTACCCTGCCCAGCTATGGCGATCATCGGATTGCCATGTCGTTCGCGATTGCCGGTCTATTTGCCGATGGCGAAACCGTTATCGAAGATACTGATTGTATCACGACTTCTTACCCCGGCTTTGAAGAAGCCCTGAAGCTGGTCATCAAACCGATCGACTCGGAAACTACACCGGTGGTCTCCACCTTCGATACTAAAAGCAAAAAAAAGAAGAACTAAAGATGACAGTTGCCCGGTATGCTATTGCCATTGATGGCCCTGCCGCCTCCGGCAAAAGTACCCTGGCTGCAAGCCTGGCCAGACGCCTTGGGATTGGTTACTTCAGCACCGGCGAGAGCTACCGCGCAGCCACCTGGCTGGCATTGCAGCAGCAACTACCGCTCGACCAGGCTCCGGCTATTGTTAGCGCCATGCGCCAGGCACCACTGGTCGTGCAATGGATTGAGCTGCGCGCCACGGTTGTGGTCAGCGGTCATCAACTGGATGCAGAACTGCGCACGGATGCCGTGAACGCTGCTGTCTCGGCAGTCTCAGCACTGCCCGAAGTGCGCCGGTACCTGGTCGATTTGCAGCGTGCGGCAGTAGCACATCAGAGTGCCGTGCTGGAAGGTCGCGATATTGGCACCGTGGTCCTGGCTGACACCCCGTACAAGTTCTACATCGACGCCGCCGCCGAGATCCGCC
>CAZHRP010000012.1:0-16102 GCA_964535055.1 uncultured Chthoniobacteraceae bacterium | reverse complement strand
GCAATGCCCAGGGCGATGGTGACCTGGTCACCGCGCGCGACCGTGCCGACAGCTCGCGCCAGGACTCACCATTATCTAAAGCACCGGACGCCATCACTATCGATACCACCAGTCTAACCATCGACGCTGCCCTCGAGTTGATACTCGAACACCTGGCAGCGGCAGGCATCAAACTTTCCTGAACGATGAATCCATGGTACCGGGCCGGCTATCAGATGTTCCGCTTGATGGGCAAAGTCATGTTTTCTTTTCGTTGTGTCCATCGCGAACGCATCACCGAAGATGGCGGCACGATTCTGGCAATGAACCATCAAAGCTACCTGGATCCGCCTCTGGCAGGTATCTGCTGCCACCAGGAAGTCTTTTTTTTGGCCCGCAGCACACTGCTCGACTGGCCGGTTATGGGCTGGGTCTTCCCACGCTGGAATGTCATTCCGGTCGACCAGGAAAACGCGGACATGAAAGCACTCAAGACAATTATCCGCCTGGTCAAGGCGGGCCATCGCACCATTGTCTTCCCAGAAGGATCACGCACTCCTGATGGCAGCCTGCAACCGGCACAACCGGGGCTGGGATTAATCGTCGCCAAGACGCTGGCCCCAGTCATCCCGATGCGGATCTTCGGTGCTTACGAAGCCTTCCCGCGAGGCGCCAAGTGGCCAAGCTGCCGACCGATTACTATTGTGGTCGGCGATCCTATACGCTTTTCGGCCGAGGAAGTGAAAGCCGGCGGCAAACAGGCTTACCAGCAAATCAGCGAACAAGTGATGACGCAAATCAGCAACCTCCAATTGCCACCGGAATTTGCCGAGCGCCACACGGCTGCCCACTGAAGCCAGATGTCCGGCTGCAGCAGAATTATCTGGGACAGGTAGTAGCGTTCATTTATAAGGATGCATGCCTAACCCGACCAAATCATGGCTCTTCTTGCAAAATTAGTCCGGCGTCTGGCACATTTGGGAAATCAATCCCTGATGGCCAGGGATCGGATCAGCCTGAGAATCCCATGGCTGCGGGCTCAACTTAACCGGCAATTCAACCAGGTCCCACAATCCGCAATCAACCAACTGGTAGCACGTTTAGGCAAGATCGAGCGACCAGGTTTGTTCGATTGGAAGTATGACTTTGCCGGTCGGACAATGCAGGTTCCCGTGCGGCCGGAGTTTCCTCGCTCATGGTCGATCGCTTTATCCACACGCTGGCAAGAGCCCAACGTTATCCGTGTTTACGAACGACTGGCTGCAGCACTTAATCAACCCGGCACATTTATTGATGTCGGAGCCAATTACGGCCTCCACGCCATTCGTTTCCTGATGCTTGGTTTCGATTGCCGCCTCTTTGAACCCCAGGAGGAGTGCCGTGGATACCTGGCCCTGATCTCGCAAATCAATGGGTTTAACCCTGATGTCAGCCCGCTCGCACTCTCGAGCGAGTCGGGTGAACAAACGTTCTGGACGTCGCAGTCAACCTGGTTCAGCAGTCTGGAAAAAGACTTTATAGGAACTAAGGAAACCCTCGCCCCGGTGACGATCCATACAGCTCGTCTCGATGCTATTCTTCTAGCAAAACTTCAGGCACCTGTGATCCTTAAAATAGACGTGGAAGGGCACGAGCGGTCTACGCTCGAAGGTGCCTCAAATTTTCTAAAGGATCAGCGCCCGATTGTCTTCATCGAGATCTGCGAAAAGTCAGGAAACCGTCAACCGATCTTCGAACAATTGACACAACTGGGATACAGCTGTTTCTCCCTCGAATCCAATCGGGCTGTTGCAATTGGTAATTCGGCTGGGTTAGCTACCCTCCCATCCGATGAATTTCTCTTCACTCCTGAGGAACAATTGACCCTGACTCAGCAATTAACCGGATGAGAGCGACACGTTCATGATTCCCACCAGACTGTCAAACTCGTTGCCCGACGAAAAAGCCAGCCGTGGCAAAATCGTTATATCGATTTCAGCGTAATTTTCAGTTAACACCGGAGGGAATTCCTACTACCCTGCCGCGATGAGCGAAATTTCTAAAGCCTACGATCCGGCCAGCGTCGAGCCGGAATGGTACGCCCGCTGGCAGCAGGCCGACTGTTTCCTGGCGGACCCCGCTAGTGATAAACCCGCGTATTCGCTGGTGATCCCGCCACCGAATGTGACCGGGATGCTAACCATGGGGCATGTACTGAACAACAGCCTGCAGGACATCCTGGCCCGGCGTGCGCGCATGACCGGGCACGCAGTGCTATGGTTGCCGGGCACCGACCACGCCGGGATTGCCACTCAAACCGTCGTTGAAAAGCGCCTGCGCAAGGAGGAAAAGAAGACCCGCCATGATTACGGCCGCGAGAGCTTCCTGACGCGGGTTTGGGAATGGAAAGAGAAGCATGGCGGCATCATCATCAAGCAGTTGCAGCGGCTCGGCTGTTCCTGCGACTGGAGCCGCGAGCGCTTTACCATGGATGAAGGCTATTCCCAAGCAGTCCTGGAGACTTTTGTTGACCTCTACAACAAGGGCTTTATCTACCGCGGCAAACGGATGGTGAACTGGTGCCCGGTCTCGCTAACCGCCCTCTCGGATGAAGAGGTTATCCCGAAAAAGCAGAAAAATTACCTTTACTACTTCAATGTCGAGGTCGTCGAAGAGCCAGGCCGCATGCTGAAAATAGCAACCACCAGACCGGAGACGATCATGGGTGATACGGGTGTCGCCGTTAACCCCAACGATGAACGCTACCGCGACCTGATTGGCAAGCACGCGCGCCGCCCGCTACCAGTCGAAAACCAGGCTCACCTGCCGATCGTCGGCGATGAATATATCGATATGGAATTTGGTACCGGTGTGCTCAAGGTAACCCCGGCTCATGATAAGGCCGACTACGAGATCGGCCAGTGCCACGGTCTGGATATTATCGATATCATGAATCCTGACGGGACACTTAACGAGCACGCAGGCGAAGACTTCGTCGGGCTGGACCGGTTCGAGGCCCGCAGCGAGGCCATCGAGCGCCTGCGCGAACTCGGCCTGCTGGTCGCTGAGGAGGCCCATGAAAATAATGTCGGCTACTCCGAACGCGCCGATGTCCCGATCGAGCCCCGACTCTCCGAGCAATGGTTCCTGCGCTACCCGCAAACGCAGGCAGCGCGCGATGCCGTGCGCCAGCAGCTGATCAGGTTTTTCCCCGAACGCTGGGAAAAGGTCTACGACCACTGGCTCGAAAATATCCAGGACTGGTGTATATCGCGCCAGCTCTGGTGGGGCCACCGGATCCCGGTCTGGTACCGCAACGGAGAAATCAAGTGCCAGATCGATTCGCCCGGCGACGGCTGGCAGCAGGATCAGGATGTTCTGGATACCTGGTTTTCCTCCTGGTTATGGCCATTTGCCACCATGGATGATCAGACATTGGCTAAATTTTACCCCACCAGCGCGCTGGTCACTGGTCCTGATATCATCTTCTTCTGGGTTGCGCGCATGATCATGGCCGGACTGGAATACCGGGGGGAAATTCCCTTCCGGAATGTCTATTTCACCGGTATCATCCGCGACTCCAAAGGCCGCAAAATGAGCAAGAGTTTGGGGAACTCACCGGATCCCCTCGACCTGATCGAGCAATTCGGTGCTGATGGACTGCGCTTCGGCCTGCTGCGGATCGCCCCCCAGGGCCAGGACATCCGGTTCGATGAAAAACAGGCCGAAGAGGGACGCAACTTTGCCAATAAATTGTGGAACGCTGCGCGCTTTCGCGAAATGCAAGGCACTGCCTGCTCAGCACAACCCGATATCAATGGCATCCAACTGCCAACAGTCGCCATCGATATCCTCGCCAAACTCGACGACTTGATCGTCAATCTTGAGTCCGCTTACCAGCGCTACCGGTTCAACGAGATTGCTCAACTGCTTTACGACTTTTTCTGGAGTGAATACTGCGACTGGTTTGTGGAAGCGGCCAAGGGCGAGTTGCAGGGGGACGACACCAGCGCGCGCACTGCAGTATTGGCTACCATGGACGTCGTGTTGCACGCTTTCCTGCGTCTGCTCCACCCGTTTATGCCGCATATTACTGAGGAGTTGTGGACCAGGCTGGGCTTCACGGACACCTCACCGGATAATCCACACAACTTTGTCATGGCTGCAGCCTGGCCCGGGCACGGACTGCTGAACCATCTTGATGCCAGCGATGTAACCCAGGCCAGAACGGCCACCACCAGGCTCTACGAAAGCGTCCATAAAGTACGCAACTTGCGCTCGGAGTACAATATTGCCACCAATCGCAAGGTCAGCCTGATCCTGGTTCCCGCCGTCGGCAGCGAACCGCTATCAGGCAGCGATCAAACCGCTTTCAGCATCCTGGCCAATGCTGAACAGTTGACCGTGGATCCGCAATTCGACAAAAAACCGGGCACCCCGACAGTACTCACACCACTAGGCGAGGTGATCATGCCATTAGAGGGACTAATCGACATCGCCGCCGAGCGTACCCGACTGCAAAGCGAAATCACCAAATCCCGCAAAGAACTGGATAAAAACGAAGCCAAACTTGCTAACGATAATTTCATTAATAATGCACCTGCCGAAGTCGTGACAGAGCACCGCCAGCGCTCAGTTGATTTCCAACAACGCCTCGCTCAACTGCAGTCCATGCTCGATAGCCTGCCGGGCGATTAGCACTTGACGCGTTTAGCCAGATAGCCAACATGATCGATCCGTATTCCACTGGAATCAGGCGACACTTACCACTAAACTTTGAACTATGATCACACACGACATCGGTATGGCAATTTGGGTGCTTGGCTATGCCTTAGTCATGGCCATTCTTGCTGCCTACGGGCTGCACCGCTATATCATTATCTGGCTCTATTTTAAGCACAAACACCACCGCCCGGAACCACTCGGGCAGTTTACTGAACTGCCCGCGGTCACCGTACAATTACCAATCTACAATGAATTACATGTAGTAGACCGCCTGCTGGATGCCGTAGCTCGCCTCAATTACCCGCAGGATAAACTGCAGGTCCAGGTGCTCGACGATTCGACCGATGAAACCTGGAAAATCACCGCCCGAAAAGTTGAGCAACTGCACCGTCAAGGCCTGAATATTACACATATCAGACGGATTAATCGCGAAGGCTATAAAGCAGGTGCCCTCGAGGCCGGGATGCGCTCGGCCAGCGGCGAATTTATCCTGATCCTGGATGCGGATTTTATCCCGGAATCTAACATCCTGCAGCACTCGATTCACCATTTTACTGATCCGCAAATTGGCATGATTCAAACTCGCTGGGGGCATATCAACCGCAACTATTCCTGGCTGACCCGGATCCAGTCGATGTTTCTGGATGGCCATCTGTTGCTCGAGCAGACCGCCCGCAGCCGTAGCGGCAGGTTTTTCAACTTTAATGGTACTGCCGGAATCTGGCGGAAGGCTTGCATTGCAGATGCCGGCGGCTGGCAGCACGATACCCTCACCGAAGACCTTGACCTGAGTTACCGCGCCCAGCTGGCCGGCTGGAAGTTTATTTTCCTGTCAGACGTAGTCACCCCGGCAGAGCTACCCGTCGAAATGAATGGATTCAAGAGCCAGCAGCACCGCTGGACCAAGGGCTCGATTCAAACCTGCAAAAAGTTGCTGCCGGCAATCTGGCAAAGCCAACTTCCATTCTTTGTCAAACTCGAGGCGACTGTCCACCTTAGCTCGAACTTTGTCTACCTCCTGCTACTGCTGTTATGCTTCCTGGTATGGCCGATCGGCGGCTATGAACCGGACCACCTGCGTAGCCTCTTATTGAATATTCCAATCTTTGCCCTGGCCTCACTGTCGGCGGTCACATTCTATATGATTGCCCTGCGCGAATTGTACCCGCGCACCTGGATGCGGGAAATCGTGCTAATTCCGCTGCTGCTGGCAGTCGGTATCGGTTTGTCCCTGAATAATGCCCGCGCCGTTATCGAGGCATTGCTCGGCCACCAGTCCGAATTTACCCGCACTCCGAAATACGGCATCGAAAGCAAAGCCCAAACTTGGCGCACCGGCCGTTACCTGCCCATCAAATCGATGCTGGTGATCATTGAAGTCCTGCTGGTCTTGCTGTTCACCTATTTCATCGTTATCGCCTACCAGTACGGGCAGTATTTCTCGCTGCCATTCCTGCTGTTATTCCTGATCGGCTTCCTGGCAGTTGCCACCTGCTCGATATTGCAAGCCCTGCCGGTATTCAATAGCCGCCGGGAACCTGCCGCTTAATCCAGTCATTAACACTGTGAAAATTTCCAACTTGATGCTGCTGCCCGCCTTCGCCTGCCTGCTGGTCGCCAGTTGTGCATCGATTCGCGAGGATCGCCAGCATCAGATGCTGATCAGTGTGCCCGACCAGCAAATGCTGGTGCTTAAAGAAGGTGCCCCAATCGCTAAATACCCGGTCTCGACATCCAAATTCGGACTCGGCGACCGCCCGAATAGCTACGCCACCCCGCCCGGACGAATGGAAATTGCCCGCAAAATCGGCGCTGGTGCCCGCCCCGGAACCGTCTTTAAAGATCGCCTGCCAACCGGAGAAATCCTGCCCGTCGATGCCCCGGGCCGGGACCCGATCGTAACCCGCATCCTGTGGCTGCGCGGCACCGAACCGGGAAATGCCAATGCCTTCTCGCGCTATATCTACATCCACGGCACCCCGGAAGAACGCAATGTCGGCCAGCCGGTCAGCTTCGGATGTATCCGCATGCGCTCGAACGATGTGATCGAACTCTATGATACCGTCGGTGTCGGCGCCGATGTCATCGTCACCCGCCAGCCAATCGCCGTCCTACAACAACAATTCCTGATCCCACCGCTCGAAGCCACCACGCCAGAAGAATCCTGATCTCACATCCAATCCTCCCTCCTCAGGCCACCCGTCTGGCTCAGACCAACGAACCGTTAGCCCGGATCAATCACAAACTTCGTAGCCCCGATTCATCGGGGCTGTCTCTTACTCTTGATCATAATCGCCACGTGAGTCCCGTTCCACGTGACAACGTGGTCACGGGATAATCACGACTTAAACCGACGTCTTGCAGTGGGTCACAAAAGGCGATGGGATAAGCGCTGGAAGAGGCAGGATCTATCAGCCATTGAGAGCTTAGAATACGCCATCAATAAGCTGCGAAACAGGTAGATTACTCTGAATTGAACTCTTTCAGAGATTCGGTATTCTTGTCTTATGCATACACAGGGCTTTACTTACTGGCAGGACGAGGATTTCTGGCTCGGATATCTCGATGAGTATCCCGACTACATCACTCAGGGTGAGACGCTTGAAGAACTCAAGGAGAACTTAGCTGATTTATATAAAGATATGACCAGTGGTGAGGTTCCCTATATTAGGAAACACGCCGAACTGGAGATTGCGTGAAACGACGCGATCTCATTCAGAAGATCGAAGCGCTAAATGCAGAATTCAAGAGGCATGGCGGTCGTCACGACTGGTATACCCATCCTGAGACGAAGGTGAGCCAGCCTGTTCCCAGACATCGGGAAATCAATGAACGGCTTGCTAAACACATCATTAAGATCTTCCAACAGAAATAAGCCGAACAAAGAAGTCGAGATTAATCCGCCTGAGGCGGATCACCCGCTGACAGAAAGCATGTACTTTGAGATTCCAGCCTGTTAATATCGCTCAGCCGCGATACCGGTTCGCGGTATCTCACTTTGACGTTGAGACTGTCGGAAAAGGTAGCAAATCAATTTAGCGGTTTTAACTATGAAAATTATAGCCCCTGAGAAGCTCTGTGTGAGGTTATTAACCATAGCTATGCCACTTTTACCTTCAGATATTTCTCGCTAAATTACGTGCTTCGAGTTATTCGACAGTCTCGTTATGCTAAAATTTCGACGCATCGAATGGATAGCGTTATGTGTTTTGATTAGCGCGATTGGCTACTGGTTAGTTTCTGAGTATATCTACTTTCAACAGATTCGTCCGAATAGCATCGAAACGATTGAAGATTATTTCGCGCAATTTAATGCACCTGCAACGATCATCGAGGTTGAAACTGCTCATGAAACGCACTTTGTATTTCGCCGCGAACGGCCTAAAAATAGCGGGCGGGAGTAAATCCGCTCATCTATGATTTTTTTATGACTTACAAGGCCATTTTGACCAAGGACCCTGACGGGGGCTATGTGGCCCAAAACCCGGAGATGGAGGCACCCAGGGTGACACGATTGACGAAGCTTTGGCTAACCTCCGGGAGGCCACAGAGTTATATTTGGAAGAGTTCCCCTCTGACGCAGTATCCCCTGCCCTCATGACTACCTTTGAAGTAGCCCATGCCTAGCCCGGATAAATCACAAGCCATCTACTGCGACCAGCGCCGCATGCAATTTGTCGAGCAGACTAACCTCGGCTTGAGCGTGCGTTGCATCAACTATGTCGACCCGATAAGCGGTGATACCTTCAGCTTCATTACCAACCTACCCTACTCAATAGAACCGGGAATCATTGCCCACCTCTACCGCATGCGCTGGGATATCGAAGAAACCTTCCATGGCTTCAAGCAAGCTATGGGGTCTAAAAAAGCCTGGGCCAAATCCCCGGTCGCCCAACAGATGCAGGCCAACTTCATCTGCCTGCACCATAACCTCACCAAACTCATGGAACTCCACCTCAAAGACCATCACCAAATCGAAAACCACGCCGAACTCAAACGCAAAGAAAAACTACGCCAGCCCTACCTAAAAACATGGCCCATGCTCTACCTCAGAGAACTCAGACTGGTGCGTGTATCCCTCAAGTTTATCCGCTGGCTACGCCACCATCTCCACAGCAATCGCTCCTACAATCAAGCCCTCGACTCACTACGCACCATCTACGCTAAAATCTAATCACCATTCTTTGGACACAGCTGTGAAAAAATAAGGATAAATGCTTTTCATACACTGCTATGAAATTCCTGTAATGCCTTGACGTTCAGACCTTTCTGTCGAAGTGAAAGAATACCATTGAGTGATGCTCTGGCAGCTGCCAAAGTGGTCATAATTGGGATTCCAGCGGCCACGGCGGCGCTACGGATGCGGATTTCATCTTCACGCGGAGATTTGCCGCTGGGAGTATTGATAATGAACTGGATATCCTCATTTTTGATCATATCGAGGACGTTTGGACGACCTTCTGACAATTTGAACAAGAGCTGGACCGGCACGTTACTGGATTCGAGTAAGGATGCGGTCCCACTGGTGGCAAAGAGATTAAAGCCAAGTTTTTCCAACTGGGTCGCGAGTTCCAGTACTTCTTTTTTGTCGGAATTTTTAACGCTAACGAAGAGATTTCCGCTGGTTGGCAGCGGGGGTTGCGCAGACATCTGGGATTTGGCGTAAGCGATACCAAGATCGCTATCGATTCCCATGACCTCGCCGGTAGACCTCATTTCGGGCCCTAGGGCAATATCGATACCCGGGAAACGAATAAACGGGAAGACCGCTTCTTTGACGCAGTAATGGCTGGGGACAATTTCGCTGGTAAAACCGAGCTGCTGTAATGTTGCGCCAGCCATGACCTTGGCCGCCAGCTTGGCCAGTGGTACTCCGATAGCCTTACTCACGAATGGTACTGTTCGTGAGGCCCGGGGATTTACCTCAAGCACGAAAATTTCTTCGTCTTTGATGGCAAATTGAACATTCATCAGGCCCACAACCTTTAACTCACTGGCCATAGCCCTGGTAGCTTCAGTAATGCGCTGCAGCAAGTCATCTGAAAGAGAGAATGAGGGGATCACGCAAGCACTGTCTCCACTATGAATACCGGCTTGCTCAATGTGTTGCATAACTGCACCTATCACACTGGTTTTACCATCGCTGATACAATCGACATCCACCTCGATAGCGTCTTCGAGAAAGCGGTCAACCAGTACCGGTCGCTCTTCGCTGGCTTCGACAGCGGTGGTGATATACCGCATCATGTCGGCTTCCTCATACACAATTTCCATTGCTCTCCCGCCGAGCACGAATGATGGGCGCACCAGCACAGGATAACCAATACGGCGGGCGATTTCGACGGCTTCAGATTCGTCGGTGGCGCTGCCACTTGGGGTTTGCTGCAAGCCTAGTTTATCCAGCATTGCAGAAAATTCCTGACGGTCTTCGGCGCGGTCGATACTTTCCGGCTGGGTGCCGATAATATTGACTCCTGCCTGTTTGAGTCTGGTGGCCAGGTTCAGGGGAGTTTGCCCGCCAAATTGGACAATCGCCCCCCAGCAGTTTTCACTTTCATAGATATTCAGGACATCCTCATAGGTGAGCGGTTCAAAGAATAATTTGTCGCTGGTATCGTAATCAGTCGAGACGGTCTCGGGGTTGGAGTTGACCATAATTGTCTCGAAGCCTTCCTCCTTGAGCGCAAACGAGGCATGTACACAGCAATAGTCAAATTCGATACCCTGGCCGATGCGGTTAGGCCCACCACCCAAAATCATAATTTTTCGTTTATCGCTGAGGCGAGTTTCATCTTCATCCCCGTAAGTAGAATAAAAATACGGCGTATAAGCTTCAAATTCAGCAGCACAAGTATCAACCAGGCGGTAAGTTGGATTTACACCCTCGGCCTGGCGCTGCTGGCGAACGTCAGCTTCCGGGAGCTTCAGCAAATGGGACAGCTGCCGGTCAGAAAATCCTAACTTCTTGGCCTTTCTCCAATTGATTGGCAAGCCACGCCTAAGGCTAACCTCCTCATCGACAATCTGTTTGATATGCACCAAAAACCATGGATCAATTCCCGACAGGCGCTGGATTTCATCCAAACTGACCCCTGCCAGCAATGCGAAACGGATGTAGAACACACGTTCACAGACAGGGATCGTCAATTTGCGGCGGATTAATTCCAGGTTCCATTCGCCATTTTCCAATCGGGGTTCCACATCTTTGCCATCTGCACCCAACCCGCCACGTCCGGTTTCCAGCGAACGCAATGCTTTTTGGAATGACTCCTTGAATGTGCGTCCGATGGCCATGGCTTCACCAACACTTTTCATCTGCGAAGTAAGTGTCGGATCGGCATCCGGGAATTTTTCAAAAGTAAATCGTGGAATTTTAGTAACCACGTAATCGATTGTTGGTTCAAAGCTGGCCGGGGTCTCCCTGGTAATATCGTTGCGCAGTTCATCGAGGGTGTAGCCGACCGCCAGTTTAGCTGCTATTTTCGCGATTGGAAATCCGGTTGCCTTGGAGGCTAATGCTGACGAGCGCGAAACACGCGGGTTCATTTCGATGACAATCATGCGCCCGTTTTCAGGATTCACTGCGAACTGGATGTTGGAGCCGCCGGTTTCTACTCCAATCTCGCGGATCACCGCAAACGAAGCATCCCGCATTAACTGGTACTCTTTATCGGTCAGAGTCTGAATCGGTGCCACAGTAATGGAATCGCCGGTGTGCACCCCCATTGGGTCCAGGTTTTCGATCGAGCAAATTACCACGCAATTATCAGCATGGTCGCGCATTACCTCCATCTCGTATTCCTTCCAACCCAGCAGGCACTCCTCGATAAGCACTTCAGATACCGGTGACAAGTGAATGCCTCGGGAGACTATTTCATGAAACTCCTCGCGGTTGTAGGCAATACCTCCACCACTACCACCCAGGGTGTATGCTGGCCTTATGATCAATGGAAACTTGCCAATATCCGCAGCCACCCGACGCGCTTCATCAAGCGTATTAGCTGTTCCGGACACTGGAATATCTAAACCTATGCTGACCATCGCCTCTTTGAATGCCTTGCGGTCTTCTCCTTTTTCGATCGCAGCCGCGTTGGCTCCGATCAAGCGAACATTCAAGCGTTCAAGTGCACCGGAACGAAACATTACCATTGCCGCATTCAGCGCCGTTTGGCCACCCAGAGTTGGCAGTAAGGCATCCGGCCGTTCTTTCTCGATCACTTTTTCAATCACCTGTGGAGTGATCGGTTCGATGTAGGTTTTATCCGCGAACTCTGGATCAGTCATGATAGTTGCCGGATTGCTATTGATCAGAACAACTTCATACTCTTCCTCAGCAAGCGCTTTGCACGCTTGCACACCCGAGTAATCAAATTCACAACCCTGTCCAATAACAATCGGTCCAGACCCGATCAGCAGGATTTTTTTGATAGAATTATCTCTTGGCATGCTAAAGGTTCAGGCTTGGCGCCCGGGTTAAAAACGAGCCCGTAAGGTTAGCCCGACAAACGGGGCACCATCCGAGCGAATCGAACGTTCCGGCGACTCGTAACGAAAGCGCCTTTGAAAAGTATAACCTGCAGACAAGGTAAGCTTAGTATCCTCGTTAAACAGGTAAGTTGCGGAGGTGCCAATCGCCAATTCCCGATAACTCAACTCGGTATCAGTATAGCGCGGATCAGCCACATCACCTGCCGTATCGACCGAAAGACCCCGGTACTCGCCGATGATGGAAAAATGCAATGAGTCGCTAAATTTGTAGGTCAGATTTGGCGTGGGAAAGGTTAGGTTAAACTCAATCTCGTCAGTCACATCCCAAAGGAAGCCCAGAAATGGCAGCACCGGATTCTCGCGGAATCCTGCATAGGTCGCACCATAGAGTAACATGAATTGATCAGTGAACCTCCACGCTCCGCCAAATGAAGTCGGGATATCAAAGCTGTCACTACTGGCCGAATCGATAAAATAAACACCGGGAGAGGCTCGAAGAAAGATCGCAGGCTTATCGTTTACAAGATATTCCAGCCCGATCACCGCAGCCAGACCCTGCATCTGATCAGGGATCAATGAAGTGCTTAAGTTACTGAATTCTATGCGCTCGTAGGAAGCACCTGTCTGCAGTCGAAACGAGTTACCGAGATCTATGGGCAAAGTCACGACTGCCCCGATGATGGTTGAACTGATGCTGCCCAGTTCGGCGTCTCTAAAATCACTTTCAAATGTATGTTTGACGCTGGTTTGAATACTGAAGTTCCCTGCTTCAAGAGCAAAGATACTGGCCTCTGGTCTTGCTACAGGAGTTTGGGAGAGAGTGGTGTGTAAACTGGCTATGGCCAGTAGCGGGATAATTGAAACTTGAGCCAGGCGCATGCTTTTGAGATTGCTGACCTGCAGAAATGAATGCAACGCTTTTCTTAATTATTCTCTAAACATTACAATTCACCTGATGGTAGATGTTACTGGTTTCAAAGCATAGTCATGAAAGTTTCAACAATATTATCACCGGCTGAAATTGCTACACTTCCAGAGCGGGATTTATCCACGGCCAGCTGTGTTGTTTTTGATGTTTTAAGGGCAACCAGCTCGATGGTGACTGCCTTTGCCCATGGCGTAACCGCGATCAAGCCGGTCTCGACTATCGAACGGGCGCAGGAAATTGCCAGACAAGCAGATGATATTGTCCTCGCAGGTGAGCGCTACGGCCAACGTATTGACGGCTTTGACCTGGGCAATTCACCGTCTGAATTTATCGGGTTAGAAGGCAAGAGAATCGTCCACACGACCACCAATGGCACAGTTGCCGTCGAGGCTTGCGCGACAGCCGAGCAGTCAATTATTGGGTCATTGATAAATCTCAGTGCAGTATCAGATTATTTGACTGCCTCGCAACCTGATTGCCTGATCCTGGTTTGTGCGGGCACCTTCTCACGGGTTGCGTTGGAAGATGTTTATGCAGCCGGCGCACTACTTAGCTACCTTGGCCTGATAGCGTCTGAGGATGACGCGAGTTTACTGGCCAGGGCTATTTTCCAACAGTGGCACAATAATCATGAGGCGGCCTTACGTTACTCTGAAAATGGCCGCAAGCTGATAGCACTTAACAAAGAAGATGACATTAGCGCAGCGGCCGACTTCGGCACCTGCAATCTGGTGCCCAAACTTGAACCTGACGGCTGGTTACGTTGTTGAGTTACAGGTGTTCGAACGAGACCTTTTCGTTGAGACTTTTACAATAAGGACACTCGACCAGGCCATCACTGCCGCGCGTTTGAAAAACCTGATTGCAAGTGCTGCAGCAAACTAAACTTTGAAGTAGTTTCAACTCCCTTTTGCGCCGACGACGTTCGTATAAAATCCACAACGAACCGATAAAAACCAGCAGTGCCAATAAGTAAACGACCGCGAGGTATTCAAGCTGGATCGGTATCATTGCTGCACCTTCCTGTCGGGCACCTGATCAGCTGTCTGAACTGGTATCACCATAATCCGCTGTAATCCACTGCGTTCCACCGGTAATGGCTTACTGGTAATTTCGTCTGTCAGCCAGCTATCCACAGTGCTATCCCCAGACGTCTGCATGAGAAAAATTGATTCTGCAAGGAGTTCAGGTGTTACTGCTACCAGCAGTTGTACTGGTTGCAAGGGATTAGAACCAAATGATGATGGTACTTTTTTGACCAGTAGTAATTGACCATCCAGCAGCCGTGAGGATGCTTGGCGAGACATAATTTCAGCAGCCGCAGTGGATTCTTGATCGATATTCTTGTAGGAGTCCAAAACAGCTAAGGGACGGATCATTTCGTGGGTCGCCAAGGTAGTCTCCAGCTGCCTGATCAGGGGTGGCAGCTCTGCTGTGCGCGTACTGATTGCCTGGAAAGTAGGCTGGTACAGAGTACTACCAATCAAGTCAGCAACATCAGGATTTGACAAATTAACAGACGCGATCAATGCAGGATCTTCTCCAGCCAGCCAGTTGAAGCTACCCGGGCTTGATTGCTCGCCAATTGGATCAAGGGTAACCGTTGCCGCCGGAGGACTAAATGAAATCGATGGCGGATAAACCACTTGAAAGAGATAGAATCCCAGCGCATGCACCAGGAAGGACAAAGGAACTAACCACAGCAAGGATGGTCTTAAACGATGAGTCAAAACCCAATGAAAGATTGTAGGCAGAGCAGGCTTATCATTCATTTGCGTCTACAGGTGCGAGCGGGACAATGGTTTCTTGTTCGACCGTTGCCTCAGCTTCAGGGTTGGTTGCCAGCACTACTGACAGGCCATGCTGCAAGCATAACGATGTAATTTGTGTCACCAGATTATAACTGGTCTGGGCATCTGCTTTGATGACAACATTGCCGCTGACCTCGGTTTGCTCGAATTTTTCAGCCAGACCATCCAGGTCGTAAGTCTGATTATCAAAATAGATTTTCGAGTGCGGAGCCGAGGTGACCGAAATAATCTTGGGTGTTTCTAATGGTGTCAGCAGAAATGGGGAAAATGGCACTTCTACCCGGATCCCGGATTGCAAAACAAAAGTTGAACCCAGCAGAAAAAAAATCAGCAACAGAAACGCAATATCAGCCAGTGGGATAAAGTTCATCAGCCACGGGCTATCCCTGGTAGTGCGAACAAGCTTCATGAATCAATCGAGATAAAGTGAGTAAAAGCTAGTTTTTGCTGCCGGCTTTTTTGCGCGAGCTGTCAAAGTCGATAATAGCATCTTTAGATGGTTTTTGGCATAGCAGGTTAACCACTTCGATACCGGCGCGTTCCATATCATGCATGAAGGTAGTCACCCAGGCATTCAAGTAACTGTAGCCGACATAAGTGGGCACAGCGACCATCAATCCCGCAGCAGTAGTGAGCAAGCTGGTGTAAATTCCGCTGGAAAGATCAGTTGCCGTCGTGTAGCCACCGGTCGATGCAATTCCCACAAAGGTATTAATCAATCCAGCTACCGTACCCAGCATGCCAATGAGCGGGGTAATGTATGCGATGGTCGAAAGCACCGATAAGTTATGCTCAAGCCTGGGGACTTCTATTTGTCCGGCTTCCTGGACGATTTCTTTCAGTTCCGCTCGCGAAGAAGCATGATGTGCTAACGCAGTGTGGATGACCCTGGCTACCGGGCCAGGTGCTCCCGCTGACTCGTGCAGTGCTTCGGCCAGGTTACCATTGCGAATGAGAATGGCCAGGCCCTGTAAAAACTCTCCCACATGCAAAGAAATTCGATGAAAATACAGCATCTTTTGCGCAAAAATTGCCACCGCAAGCACGCTGCAGCCGAGTAATACCCACATCAGCGGGCCACCTTTTTGCATAAATTCTATCATAGAAGAAATCTGTTAGATCTACAGTTGGGGTATCAGGCGGGGGCGGGAATCGAACCCGCGAATGGAGCTTTTGCAGAGCTCTGCCTTAC
>CAZHRP010000011.1:12394-23873 GCA_964535055.1 uncultured Chthoniobacteraceae bacterium | reverse complement strand
AAGCGGCCGGTATCGAGCACGTCCTGGATGGCTGGCGACTCGCCGATGATCTTTTCCAGTTTGTAGCGGTGTTCGACTTGTTGCCGCAACGCGGCATTCTCGGTCTCAACATCGCGGCTGCGCAGCGCGCGCTTGATCAGGATTTCCAGTTTATCGATATTGATCGGTTTGGTAATGAAATCATAGGCTCCGGCTTTCATCGCCTCGACGGCAGTATCGACGCTGCCGTAGGCGGTCATCATGATACAGATTGGTGGTTGCGGCATGGCCAGCATGCGTTTAACCAGGCTCATGCCATCCTCGCCACCGAGCCGCATATCGGTCACCATAACATCCATAGATTCGCTTTCCAGCACGCTCACGGCTTCTGCCGCACTGGCTGCAACATAGATTTCGAACTCATCTTGGAGAGATGCGCGCAAGCCGTCGCGCGTATGTTTCTCATCGTCAACTATCAACACATTTGGCAGCATGTTCCTGTAAGTTGTAGACACTACTGGGGCGTCCGGCAAGATTGGGAATTGGAATTACCCGTTGCCAAGCACGCAAGTGGGGCATAGTGTCTGCGGGAGCTTTGGATGTGGTTGACCGGCATGGCCAAAGTGCCCTGTCAAAAGCATCCAAGGCACTTGAATGATGATAATGCAATAATGTCCGGGAAGAATAAAGAGGCCAACACTGATCAGCCGATCCAGAAGATTTTGCGCAAGGACATAGAGAAGATGTCGACCATGGAATTCATGCGCTCGGCACTGACACCTTACCGCAGGCTGTTTTCGTATCTTAAGCCCTATCGCGGCCGGTTTGCGTTGGGGATTTTATTTGGGGCGTTATTCGGCATGCTCAATGGCATGTTGATCATTACCATCCAACTGGTAGCGGCAATTATCTGGCCGCAGAATCCCGAGGCGCTATCATCGATGATGGCGCAGTTACCCGAGCAGTTTCAGGGGATCATTAAACTGTCGGGCAATGAGCCGACGCTGATAACTATCCTGTTTGCAGTATCGGCCGTACCATTGGTCATGGCGCTGCGCGGATTGTTCGGCTACCTCAATTCCTACTGCATGATCTGGGTTGGTATCCGGGTGCTGGGCGATATTCGCACCGAACTATTCGGCGATATCATGAACCAGTCGCTGTCATTTTTCGGGCGCGAGAAAAGCGGCAACCTGATCCAGACGGTTTTCAACCAGACCAGGATGGCGCAGAGCGCATTGACCACGGTAGCCAGTGATGTGATCAAGCAGCCGGTTTCGATCATCAGTGCGATTGCTGCGTTGCTCTTCATCGATGCAAAATTCACCATGGTGGCGCTGGTTTTATTTCCCGCCTGCATTGTACCGGTTATCATCATAGGCAAGAAAGTCCGTTCCTCCGGGGGCAAGGAGGAAGAGGAAGCGGGCATGTTGATGGTGGTGATGCAGGAGGCCTTTGCCGGGATCCGCGTCGTTAAATCGCATGCCCGGGAAGACTACGAGAACGAGCGCTTCATCCGAGCTAACAATGCTATGCTGGCGTTCATGATGCGCTGGCGCAAGGCGATGGAAATCGTCGGCCCGATCGTTGAAACGGTGGCCTCGGTTGGCGTGGCGATGGCGTTGCTCTATGCCTGGATGAATGACCTTGGTACGGGTACGTTTCTCGGCCTGAGTGCTGGTCTGTCGTTGCTTTATCCGCCGTTCAAAACGTTGAGCAGGCTTCATGTACTTATGCAAAAATGCCTGGCGGCGACGACCAAGGTCTTTGAGATGATGGATCAGAAGTCGGATATAAACGATGCACCGGATGCCAGGTCATTGCAGTTGACCGAGGGGCGCATCGAATTGAGTGATGTGACTTTCGGGTATGTAAATGGCACCAATGCGGTCGAGCAGGTATCGTTGACCGTGCTGCCGGGCAAAACCTACGCGCTGGTCGGCCAGAGTGGTGCCGGCAAGAGCACGATCATGTCGTTGCTGATGCGGTTTTATGATCCTGACCAGGGAGACATTTGCATTGACGGGCAAAACTTGCGACAGTTAAAGCAACAATCGCTACGTGACCATATCGGCATTGTCAACCAGGATATCTTCCTGTTCCACGATACGATTTACAGCAATATTCTTTACGGAAAGCTGGATGCTACCCGGGAGGAGGTGGAATTGGCCGCCCAACAGGCATACGCCCATGAATTTATCCTCGAACAACCGCTGGGCTACGATACAATAATTGGTGACAAGGGTTGTTTACTTTCCGGCGGTCAGCAGCAGCGTCTGTCAATTGCGCGCGCGATCCTGCGCAATGCCCCGATCCTGTTGCTTGATGAAGCCACTTCCGCACTCGACTCAGAGTCAGAGCAGAAGATCCAGCAGGCGATCGAAAACCTGGCACAGGGTAAAACGGTCATTGCTATTGCCCACCGGTTATCGACGATCCTGAGTGCTGATCAAATCGTGGTCATGGATAGCGGGCAGGTGGTCGCAACGGGTACTCACACTGAATTGCTTGAGACCTCGCCGCAGTACAAGCGCTTGTATGACCTGCAATTTGGCGAAGGCAAAAAAGCGCAGGCACAGGTAGAGGAAGATGATGCTGTGAAACCTCCCAACGTAGTCGAGATTGAATCTTCGGTAGAAGACTTCATTAGCTAGTCACCAGCACCGGTATTGCTAAGCACTAGGACACTATATAATCTGGGCATTATAGATGAGTGAGACTAATCAGATTGCAACAGCGACAAACTTTATCCGTGAGATCGTGGTGGATGATTTGGCAAGCGGCAAGACCAGGCGGGTGCATACCCGCTTTCCACCAGAGCCCAACGGGTTTTTACACATCGGGCATGCCAAGGCGATCTGTTTAAATCTGGGGCTGGCCCGCGAGTTTGCCGGGGTCTGCAACCTGCGGATGGATGATACCAACCCGGAAAAAGAAGAAGTGAGCTATGTCGAGGCCATCTGCAAAGACGTTCACTGGCTGGCTGCAGGCTGGGCTGATCGGCATCTGGGAGTTGCCAGTCCCGGAGAGTTGCCTGAGAAACAAGTTGAGGGCGGCAAGCTGGACTATGTCATGCCGCCGGCGCAGGTTGGAGTAACTGAAGCCGCGGCTGTCACGCCATTCCATACTTCTGCCTATTTCGAGGCATTGCACGAATTTGCCGTGCGTTTGATCGAGCTTGGTCGTGCTTATGTTTGCGATCTGAGTGCCGAGGAGACTGAAGCTTTCCGTGGCAGTCCGGACCAACCCGGTCGCGACAGTCCATTTCGCGAGCGTACCCCAAGTGAAAACCTCGAGCTTTTTGAGCGCATGAAAGCCGGTGAATTTCCCGATGGTGCACGCACTCTTAAAGCTAAGATTGACATGAGCAGTCCGAATATCTGGATGCGGGATCCGGTGCTCTACCGCATCCGCCATGTGCAGCATCATCAGACCGGTAACGACTGGTGTATCTATCCACTGTACGATTTTGCGCATTGCCTGAGCGATTACATCGAGGGCATCAGTCACAGCTTGTGTACGCTGGAATTTGAAGTGCACCGTCCGCTCTACGATTGGATTCTCGAGGCATTAGAATTGCCGCGAACCCTGCCCAGGCAGTTTGAGTTTTCGCGTTTAAACCTGACCTATACCGTGATGAGCAAGCGTAAACTGCTCAAGCTGGTAGAAGGCGGGCATGTGGCCGGCTGGGACGACCCGCGCATGCCAACGATTAGCGGGATTCGCCGACGTGGGGTGCCGGCTGAGGTAGTGCGTGATTTTGTCGTTGGTACCGGCATTACCAAATTTAAGGGTGTAACCGACCTGGCGGTATTTGAGCACGCGCAACGCGCTGCATTAAATTCGCTGGCCGAACGACGCCTGGCGGTGCTTGATCCACTCAAGGTCGTCATTACCAATCTACCGGATGACCATAGTGAGGAGTTGGATGCAGTAAATAATCCTGAAGATGAAGCGGCAGGGAAGCGCAAAATTCCATTCACGCGTGAGTTGTACGTCGAGGCTACCGACTTCATGGAAGAGCCACCTAAGAAATTTTTTCGCCTCAAGCCGGGTGGGGAAGTCCGCTTGAAATATGCTTACATCATCAAATGTGATGAGGTTATCAAGGATCAGGCTGGTAATGTCATTGAGTTGCGTTGCTCAGCTGATCTGGAATCACGGAGCGGATTGCCCGGTGCCGGGCGCAAGGTTAAAGGGACGATTCATTGGGTCAGTGCTGTGCATTGTGTTGAAGCGGAACTTCGCCTTTACGACCGATTGTTTGCTGCGGAGCAGCCGGAAGCTGGCGATGATTACCTGAACAATATCAATCCTGAGTCGCTGCAGGTAGTCATCGCCAAGTGTGAGCCTTCATTGGGTGAGTATCGCCCGGAATCCCGTTACCAGCTGGAGCGCACCTGTTATATTGCGCCGGATCCTGACTGGGGTGAGCAACTGCCGGTTTACAACCGGATTGTCACCTTGCGCGACTCCTGGGCCAAGCAGGTCGGGAAGTAGAGGATCGTTAACTTTGACTGCTAGTAATCACCTGACGTCTGCAGGTTGACAGCTTCACTATGGAGTGGTCGGCGTTATTTCAATGGAATCAATAATACCGCTTACCTGTTCTACCTCAGAGTTCGGTGTGAGCGCAATGCCAGCAAAAACGCTGCTCTCCATGAGTAGAGTAACGCTGTGCATCAGACGCCAAGTGGTGCCATCCGCCGAATCATAAGCAGTGAATGTGTCGGCAAGGCGTACCAGTCGCAGTGCTTCATCCAGGCTGGTGACAACATGCCAGCTTTTGAGATCGTGGCTGACTTCGATCCGGTAACGGAGTAGCGGGTCACCTCGCCACCATTGGAATTGGATATTCATCAATCCGCCGTTACTCTCCATAGGATCAAAGCTGTAGGTGAAAAGGTTATTGTTGGGAATTGCAACGTCTGTACGGAAGCGTCGCTCCTGGGCAACGTTCCAGTTGTCACCATCGAGGTCGAGGTTGTCGGCGGCTACGGCAGGGTTATTGGCCGCTGTACCAAATTCCTCGAAACGCCATTGATCGGCAGGGCTATCAGCGATAGTTATGGTCGCGCTGCCATTCGCTCCCACCGTGTATTGTGATCCATTTTCCACTGCGGTGAGCGTCAGTGATTCGGCACCCTCTGCGAGTTGATCGGCGACCGGCAGGAGGAGGAAGCTGACGCTTGTTTCACCGGCTGGAATAGTCACGCCAGGCAGGTCACTCTCGGGAGATGTCCACCAGTCCGCAGTTGATGCCGTGCCGCTGTGCACCAGAGGGATTGTCAGGGAAACGGTTGTCGGTTGATCCAAACTTACCGTTAAGGTAGCAGCGCTCCACTCTGCTTCCGAGAGGTTTGGTGTGAGGGTCAGGCTGACTTCCGGGACAGTCGGTGACATTGGCAGGTCGCTGGTCGACGGACCTCGATGAATTGCGAATCGGGACTACTTATCAATCGGTTACTCCGGAACCGGGTTCGGCGTTGCTGGTGGGTCTGGCTGCGGCGGTCTCACTCTTGCGTCGTCGCAGACAAGCGTAGATCGGTACGCATTCATTATCCTGAGACATTCCCGAACGGTGCTGCAGCGATTAGCGGGCGGCAACCATCAGAGATGAGCTAAAAGGTGACCTTTTGGCTGCAAAGTTCTTGGTGTAATTTTCTGGATGCTTGCAGATAAGTGCTACTGAAATTACTCTTGCCGACGGTAGCAGGTAGCAGCTTCATTTGGGAAGATTGCCTTGTAGCGATGATAATGAGCATGTTGATACTATGGTGAATGAGGGGCGAGTTTATCGTTCAGTAATCGTCTGGGGTTTGACCTCACTCTGCTGGCTGTTGCCATTTGTATTTGTTCCGGGCTCGCTCTTGTGGGATTTCGAGAATCTGCCCAAAATTTCTGTCTTGTTTGCCGGGGTGAGCGTGCTGCTGGTCGTCTGGCTGGTAGGGGTGGCCAGGGGGGAACTTGCCAGGCCGGTCTGGAATCCGATGCTGGTAATTGGCCTGGTTGCTTTTTTCTTGTTGACGGTTGGCTTCTTGCGGGCCGGCAGTTTAAGCGGGGCGTTGCCGCGCTGGATGTTGTGGACGGCCTGTTTGATAGCAGGCTTCTTAGCCGTTCAAACCTTCACGCGGACGGAATACTGGGAGAGGTTGCTGGTTGGGGTTTTCGTTGGTGGACTGGTTATGTCTGGCATCATTGCCCTGCAATACTTTGGTGAGTGGCAGGGCATCCGGCAACTTGCGGCACCCTCAGGGACATTCAACCATCGCAACATGGCAGCACAGTTTTACGTATTTGTGATCCCTGCAGCGGTGGGATTTCTGTGGGCGCAACAACGGCTTGTATGGGTATGGCTGACAGCTGGAGGTCTGGCAATGTTACTGGCCATCCCTATCTATACATCGACGCGTGCTGTTTTGCTGGCATTGGTTTGTCAACTGGTTGTCATTTTACTGGCGTGCCGTATTTCGCACGCTAACAAGCTGAGCAGACTATTTTCATTAAACAAATCGGCTGCGCTTATTTTTGCTGTCTGCTTAGGGGTGCTGGCGGGCCAGCTCACTCCGCAAGGTTGGCGCTGGCAAGAATCTACTATCACGGCACAAAGTCCGGATGGAGTTACCAATAATTCCAAGCCAATAAAGATTGGCATCGGACCTATCCGGCAATGCTTGTACCACAATGCGTTGCTGATGGCCTGGGAAAATCCGGTTTTGGGCATTGGCCTTGACCAGTTTCGCTACCACTATGCTGGCAGCACATTGCGAGGCAAAAGTGACCCGCACCTGGACCTATTTACCTCGCCCAACTATGCCCACAATGACTATCTGCAGTGGGCGGCTGAGTTAGGTCTGCTGGCACCATTTCTGGCACTGTTATTTTTCTGGTTTCAAGGCCGTGTTAGTTGCCGAGCACTGCGTGATTGTACAGATCATGCTAAGCAACGAGTCCTGCTGGTAGCTGCTGCCGTGGTGGCGGGTGTGGCGGTGAATGCTTGCTTCAGTTTTCCATTGTACCGGGCGGTACCGCCATTTTTACTGGCTTTGCTGGCAGCGGTTCCGTGGGCGCTCGACCAACAACCAGGGTCGATGTTACAAGCTCGTCGTTCCAAACTGGTTGCCCGGGTAGTAACTGCCGTGGTGGGAGTGCTCTGCGTTGGTCTTTGCTGGCAGTCTGTGCGCTTGTTGAGAGCCGACCATTTGTATTACCAGCAACGGACGGCATTCGATGCCAAAGATTACCCGCGAGTTATCCAATTAGGAGAAATGACGCTGGCTCTACAACCTGACCACGTGCTGGCTAACGGGCATATGGGAGTGTCTAATTTCGTACTTGGTAAGTACCAGGTGGCGGAGAATTACTGCCGGAAGGTACAACAGATGGCGCCGTGGATAGCAAGTAACGGCTTTTGCCTGGCTTTGACGTTAAATGCTTTAGGCGAGCTTGATGAAGCGGAAGAAATTTGTCACCAGTGGTTGAAGATATTGCCTGATGAACCAGGCTTGCAACAATTGGCCACGCAGATTCATGCGCGTAAAGCGTTGATCGAGCAGCAACCGGATAGCGAGTAGTTGGCAGTTGAGCCTGACGCTCCAGTTTTAGTATGACTTCGCCCACAGCACACGTTGGGCGCTTGGCTGGCCGGAAAACGGGCAGGTGCCAGGCTCGGGATTGTCGACGAACGGAATGCAGCGGATCGTAACTTTCAGGTCCGCTTTGATCTGCTCCTCCACAGCCGCGGTTCCATCCCAATGAGTAAGGGCAAAGCCGCCATGGATTTCCGGCTGTTCCGGGTTAGCAGGAGTGAAGAAAGTATAGAACTCGTCCCGTGAATCGATTTGACGGGTATACTGTTGGCGAAAGTCGAGTGCCCGTTGATAGAGCGATTGCTGAATCTCATCGAGGATCACTGGCAACTGCTCCGCTAATTCGGTGACCTTAGGGAAGACTTTGTCTTTTGGTCCTTGGTCGCGACGGGATAGGGCCACTGTGCCGTTGTCGAGATCGCGCGGCCCAAGCTCGATGCGCACAGGAATTCCTTTTTTAATCCATTCCCAGTTGCGGGTACCACCCCCGATATCGCGGTCATCGACTTCTATCCGGAGTGGTTCGCCATGATAGTCACTATTGCGGAGGCTGGCTACCAGCTCGTCGGTCGCTCGCATGACAGTTTCGAGATGCTCAGGTTTTGGCATTATTGGCAGGATCACCACGTGAGCGGGCGCTACCCGCGGCGGCATCACCATCCCATCATCGTCGGCATGCATCATGACAACAGTACCAATCAGGCGCGTGCTAACCCCCCAGCTGGTCGTCCAGGCAAATTCTTCAGCATTCTCACGAGAGACAAACTTGATTCCTGATGCTTTGGCGAAATTTTGTCCGAGGAAGTGAGAGGTACCTGCCTGGATCGCCTTGCGATCCTGTACCATGGCTTCGATGCACAGTGTGTCTACAGCACCGGGAAAACGTTCGCTGGCAGATTTAGATCCGGTGAAAACCGGTAAGGCCAGGTAATCACGCGCAAACGATTCATAAACGTCAAGCATGCGGCGGGTTTCCTGTTCTGCCTCGGCACGGGTTTCGTGAGCAGTATGGCCTTCCTGCCAGAGAAATTCAGCGGTGCGTAAGAATACCCGTGGTCGCATTTCCCAGCGCACGACATTGGCCCATTGATTAATCAATAGTGGTAAATCACGGTATGACTGGACCCATTTTGCATAAGTCGCGCCGATGATGGTCTCGGAGGTAGGGCGCACGATCAGTGGCTCGTTGAGCGGACTGGCCGGGACCAGCTTCCCATCGGCATCGGCCTCCAACCGTGAATGGGTGACAACCGCACATTCTTTGGCAAAGCCTTCTACGTGGGCAGCTTCCTTCTCCAGATAGCTAAGGGGGATAAACAATGGGAAATAAGCATTGCTATGTCCGGTTGCCTTGAATTTGGCATCGAGCACACCCTGCATGCGCTCCCACAGCCCGTAGCCCCAGGGTTTGATGACCATGCAGCCACGTACGTCCGAATTCTCGGCCATATCAGAGTGACGGATGACTTGTTGGTACCACTCAGGGAAGTCATCGTTGCGGGTAGGATTGATTGCAGATTTACTCATGCTGGTGCTAATTTCATATGGTTGCAGTCTGAGCATGCCAGACTCTCGAGAAATTTCACGAAGAACTGCTCGCCGGCATGCAGATCGTCGAGGCTGATAAACTCATCTCTGGTATGCGCTTGAGCAATGTTGCCAGGACCAAGCGCAATACCGGGAATGCCAGATGCTCCAAATACTGCCGCATCACAAAACCACGGGGCCTGGGTCAGCCTGGCTCCGCAGTCCTGCAGTTGCATGATCATTGGGTGTGATGGTTCGGTAGCCAGCGCATTAGCGACCGCAAACTGCAGCTGGACATCAGGCACAAGCCGGCGCATAGCAGCTGTAGTTTCGGCCATCAGCTGGTCACAATCCATTACCGGCACAGTGCGAATGTCGACCCCACAACTGCAGGCATCCGGGACGATATTAACCTTAGAGCCACCTTGGAGAGTGCCAATATTAATGGTTGGCTGACCGAGCAGAGTATCCTGGAAAGTCGCCAGTTTAGGTTGCAGCTGATTACGCAGATACTGCAACAAATCCAGCATCTTGAGGACGGCATTTTCACCGAGTTCTGGTGTTGAGGCATGCACAGCAGCGCCAGTAGTGCGGATGTCCATCCAGATGCAACCTTTATGGACGTTGACAATCTGAAGCTCGGTGGGTTCTGCCACGATCACGAAGTCCGGTCGATAGCGTTTGCAAAAATCGCGTGCTCCCAACTGTCCGGCTTCTTCGCCCATCAAGCCGGCGAACCAGATCTCGACTGGCAGTTCGGGCAGGAACTCTTGGCAGTCTGCAAGTGCTGCCAGCATAGCAGCCATAGGCCCCTTAGTGTCACTGGCTCCACGACCGTATACTTTGCCATCTTTGAGTTCTCCGAAAAATGGCTCAATAGTCATTCCCTGGACGCTTACCGTATCGGTATGCGGTGCCAGTAGCAGGACTGGTTTGCTGTCCTGATTGGCAGGAAATTTGCCCAGTACATTTGGCCTTCCAGGCTCGACATCCCAAGTTTCAACTTGCGCTCCCATCTGGCGTAGCAGGTCAGCCAGATAAGCAGCGCACCGCGCCTCACCAGGTTGTTCTACGCCTGGATTGCCGGCCGGATTGACGCTGGGAATCCGGATCAGCTCAGCCAGCAACTGCTCAGTCGGCAGCAATTTACTCATGTCTGAAGCGGTTTTATGCCGACTACTGAGGTTAGATACCAGTCGATAAATTTGGGAATACCTGCAGCTATGGGAGTACTCGGGTTGTAGCCGAGTACCCGGCGAGCCTTCGAGATGTCAGCACAAGTCAATGGCACGTCACCCGGTTGCTCGGGGAGTTTATTGATGACCGGTTCACGGCCAAGTCCCGTAGCTATTTTCTCTATCAGGTCGCGCAGTTGAGTGGTTTCACTTTCACCCAGATTAAAAATATCAAATGGCTTGGACTCATACTGCATGGCGGCCAGTACACCCTGGATAATGTCATCGACGTAAGTGTAATCGCGCCGCGTAGTTCCGTCGCCATACTGATCGATCGGCTCACCATTCCAGATTTTGGCAGTAAATTTATGGATGGCTAGATCCGGTCTCTGGCGTGGTCCGTACACAGTGAAGAAGCGCAGGCAAACCACTTGCAGGTCGTACAGATGGGCATAATTTGAGCACAATTGCTCACATGCCATTTTAGTTGCCGCGTACGGACTGATGGTCTGACTGATTGACACATCTTCCGAAAAGGGAATCGTTTTCGTGATCCCGTAAACTGATGAACTGGATGCCAGGATAAACTTACGGACATGATGTTTTTTGGCGGCTTCCAGTAAATGAAAAGTGCCGCCTATATTGACATCCAAATATAATTTTGGCTGCTTGATCGACGGTCTGACACCCGCGCGTGCTGCCAGATGCACGATCTGGTCAAATGGTCTTGTTTGCTTGAACAGCTGGTTAATAAATTGCTGGTCGCTGATATCACCCTCGACCAATTCAATCCTGTCGATTGATTGTGCCAGATTGGCATGTTTGATCGCCGGATCGTAATAATCGTTAAAGTCATCGATAACGGTCACAGAGTTACCGGCTGCTACCAACCTGTCTACCAGGTGCGAGCCAATGAAGCCGGCACCTCCTGTCACTAAAATGCGCATTGGCGGACGTTATCTTTAGTGGAAATCCCGGGCAAGCAAAAGATTCTCAAGTCGATCACGCAAATTATTCTCAGCGAATCATAAATTAACCATTGCCAGCATCTAAATTTCTAATAACATATTTATATGGCAGATGAATCGACACCCCCACAAAAAGATTTGGACTTGAATGCTCCGAAGAAGGAGACAGTCCGCATAAGTTTACCTAAAAAACCTCAGAGTGGTTCAGGAGGCGTTGCTCCCGTCAAACGGGAAACAGTAC
>CAZHRP010000011.1:0-12384 GCA_964535055.1 uncultured Chthoniobacteraceae bacterium | reverse complement strand
AGTACGCATTAGTATTCCTAAGAAAAGCGGACCTGGAGTCATGCCTACTCCTCCAACAGTTGCAGGTCATACGACTCCAGTTCCGCCGCCCTCGACTCCAGGTAACCAACCTGCTGCCGCGTCCGCTCCTGCTCCGCCAGCGGCTCCAAGTGCTCCATCACCACCCAAGTCTCCAGTTGTTTCACCACCGGCTGCTAAAGCTCCAGATGCGCCTGCAGTAAAAGCACCGGAACAACCAAAGCCAGCTATACCGTCTGCTGCGCCTAAGGCCCCACCAATGGCACCCAAAGCGCCAGCCATGGCACCAAAGGCTCCAGCGGCACCACCTGCAGCACCAAAAGCTCCAGCGGCAGCACCTGCAGCACCAAAGGTATCGCAGGAAAAGCCAGCTGAGCAAGCACCTGTCAGTGAACCGGAGCCGGTAGCAGCCAAGCCGACAGCTACCCCCAAAAAAGAAACTTCGAGGATCCAAATTCCGACAGCTGGCGAACCGAAAAAAATGCCTCAGGCAACGGTCAAACTGCAGCAAACCAAACCGTTGTCGCAAGGGCCCGCTGCTACCAATTTGAAACCGGCCCAGCAGAGTGTCCCGGTGAAAGGCACCGCAGCCATCGATAGCAAATCTGACTCCGAAGAAGTCGTTGAAGCCAAAGGTGGTATATTGTTGCCGGCAGCTATGCTGGTCGTAGCTGCCGTAGTCCTGGGCTTGCAAGTTTGGACATATCTATCATAGTTGTAACTTATGGCACATGAATCTATTATTAATCTAACTCAGGACAACTTTAGTTCTGAGGTCGAACAAGCAGACAAAACCGTACTCGTGGATTTTTGGGCAGAGTGGTGTGGCCCTTGCAAAATGATCGCGCCCGTACTCGATGAGATAGCGGGTGAAAAGGCTGATCTGGTAAAGATTTGTAAAGTGGACGTTGATGCCAACCCCACATTGGCCCAACAGTTCAGCGTACAGGCGATCCCGACACTATTGATATTCAAAGGTGGTCAGGTCGTTTCCCAGATAGTTGGCATGACCAGTAAGGCTGACCTGATCGCTAAGCTGGAAGCAGCTTAAGCCTGCGCTTCTAATAATAATTTTTGATTCTGAACAACTCACACTGTCAGGGGATCTGCACGCAAGGCAACTGGCAGTCAGGCATTAGCGGGTTTTCATTCAGTGGTTAATCGTGGATGATCCATTACTCAAAGTAGGCATTCCATCCGGCAGTTTGCGCGATGCTACTGTCGACTTATTTGCCCGTGCGGGTTTTAACATCAGCGGTAGCAGCAGGTCTTACCGGCCAGCCATCAACGATCCTCAACTGGCTATCCGTTTATTGCGGGCACAAGAAATCAGCCGCTATGTCGAGGGCGGATACCTTGATGTAGGGATTACCGGTAAAGATTGGGTTGAAGAAAATGGTTCGGATATCAAAGTGTTGTGCGAACTGCACTACAGCAAAGCTACCAGTAATCCGACTCGCTGGGTGTTGGTCGTTCCCAACGATTCGCAGGTCCAGTCAGTAGCTGATCTGGAAGGTAAGCGGATAGCGACCGAAGCGGTTGGCTTGACTAAAAAGTTCCTGCAGCGAAATGGAGTCTCGGCCCACGTGGAATTTAGCTGGGGATCGACTGAAGTTAAGGTTCCTGATCTGGTTGATGCGATCGTTGACATTACTGAAACCGGGGCTTCATTGCGGGCTAATAACCTGCGAATTGTTGACACGATCATGCAGTCGTACCCCGAAGTTATTGCCAATCACGATTCTTATCGCAACCAGCAAAAACGTCAAAAGATGGAACAACTGGTTATGCTGCTTACGGCGGCCTTTCAGGCACGTGATAAGGTCGGTCTAAAAATGAACATTGAGGAAAAAAAACTCAAAATCCTGCTGGACAGCCTGCCATCTTTGAGAAATCCTACCGTCTCTCATTTGGCTCATGACGATTGGGTAGCAGTCGAAACCGTAATCGACGAGAGCATAGTGAGGGAAATAATTCCCAAATTAAAAGAATTGGGAGCTGAAGGGATAATAGAGTATCCTCTCAATAAGATAGTATACTAACAGGTAATGGGATCACTTAAGAAAAAAAGAAAAACCAAGATTGCTAAGCATAAACGTCGCAAGCGGATGAAACAAAACCGCCACAAGAAGCGTTTACGTTACAAGTCATAAACTCAACTTGAGTTACGGCTTAGTTACTCGCCTCGAGTGGATATTCCGGGAAGCGGGTGCGAATTTCGTTGAGGATTTGTCCTGCTTCGACTGTGTTTCCAGATTTTATTAAAGCATCGTAAGCGCGCTTTAACGCTCTCGGAGCCATCATTTCGTCGTCATAGAGTACGGCTACTCGCTGGAATGCCTTGGCGGCTTCGGAGTAGCGTGATTCGGAAAACTCGATTTCAGCCTCAATCATTCTAGCTTCGGCGTTTCTGGTTCCTTCGGGTTGCAAGCTCATAGCATCCGCAACAGCAACGCGGGCTTGTTGGGTGTTACCGCTGCCGAGATGAGCGCGTGCGATAGCCAGATAACCATCCGCTTGTTCGGATGGGGACTTGCTTTCTTCAATGGCCCGCCCGGCAGCTGCTAATGACGCATCCCAGTTTTTCAATTGGGTCTGACAATCGGCCAGTAACAACCATGAACTGACTGGGATTGGCATTGGATTTCCTCCGGCTGTTAGTTGTAGCAGATATTTGACTGCCTGCTGATGGTTGCCGCGGGCTGCAAATTGTTCGCCCAACCAGCTTAAAATTTCCCCTGGTAAGCGGGCGGCTTCATCGGTAGCAGCCATGGCATCAACCATAGCTGCCGTGTTATCGGCATCTTCTTCGTAGTAATAAGCTAGCAGAATTCGCAGGCGAGCTCGCTCGGCATAAGTTTCCTGATTGAGGTTGATACTTTTTTGCAGAGCGGGAATAGCTTGCTGATAGTTTTTCTCTTCGAATAGCGCCCAACCAATCCAATAGTTAGCCTGAGCAGCTGCAGCAGATTGCGGAAATTTTGATAATAATTTCTGAAATGCCTTTACCATGCCCTTGTTATCTTTGAGTTGTCCACGAATGAGGGCGGATTGCTGCAGAGCAACTTCAGCTTGTTTGGAATCCGGGAATTCATCGGCGACCCGTTCAAAGTCATCCAACGCCGAACTTAGGTTGGTAGTTTTCTGGTAAGCCAATCCGCGTTCTGCGAGTACTGCCGGCAATAATTCATTACCGCCAAAGCGTTCGATAAATTCCGAGTAATATTCAATTGCCGGAGTGAAATCACCGGCCTGAGAAAGGCACCATCCAGCTTTATAGAAAACATTTGGCAGAAACTTGTTGGGCAAGGAAGCCGCAGTGAGTTCTGCGAACAGCTCCCCGGCCTGCTTCAGCTCACCCTGTTTGTAAAGTGCCTCCGCTTTCAGCAGCTTGACCTGTGCGGCATTCTTGCCGCTGGAATAGTTCGCCAGAAAGCGGTCGATTGAAGGTAATAAGCGCGGGTCGTCAATGGCATAGAGCGATACCAGTTGCTGGTAACTGGCATCACTCGCAAATTTTGAAGCAGGGAAATCGGCGATGATTTTTTCGTAAATATCACTGGCCTCCTTTAGCTGGCCAAGTTGACGGTAGGAATTGCCGACCAGGATAAGAGCCTCCGGTTCCATTGTGCTAATATTTTGCTGCGCCACATTAGTGTAAGTATCTACGACTTTCTGGAAATCGCCGCGTTCGTAATCGACTCGTAGTAAACCGATCCGGGCCAATTTCTGCCAGGGCCCGTCAATGGGAATCTGGATCGCTTTTTGGAACAACTCGGTGGCCCGCTGATAATCTCTTAGGTCAGAGGCCAACAGTGCACCGGCAAGAGCGGATTCGGCGCGTAACTCAGGTTTTATCGCGTCTTCTGCGAGGGATGAGTAATAGCCGATTGCTTCTTTTTGGCGTCCTGTATCTTTGGCTATCTGAGCAAGTGCCTGCAGCGTTGCTTCGCGGTATGGATTTTCAGCCTCCTGCTGGAGTAATTTACGGTAAGCGAGACGCGCTGACTCCGGACGTCCAAGCATTTCCAGGCTGCGAGCCTGACGGAAGGTAGCGGCCAGTTTGAGCTTTGGATCCTCGAGGTTGGCGGCAGCCAGTTCGAAGTACGAACGTGCTGCCTCAAGGTCATTTGAGCGCACCAGCATTTCTGCTAACCGGTAAGCGGCAGAACCAACAAAGTTGCCGGTGCCATAGACCGAAATAATTCTCCTGTAGAGCTCACGCGAACGTAGTTCGGCGCCTAATTCCCGGTAACATTCGGCCAACCGGAAGAACGCTGCATCCCGAAACTGTCCCTCAGGAAACCGGTTAAGATACCTTTCAAACTCGACCGCTGCCAACTCGTACAACTTGTCACGATACAAATTGCTGGCCACTTTGAACTGAACTCTGTCAGGAGAAGCGCGCAGCGTACCAGTTTCCGGCTGAACCCGGATGCTGTTGCGATCACCTTGCGGTGTCGTTAACCTGCCATCTGGTGCAGGTTCCGGAATAACCGGAGCGGTTGGCTGTACCGGGGTAGCTGGCTGTACCGGGATTGCGCGCGGTGGCGGAGTGCTTTCCGGCGGCGCTGTCGGTTCGACTGGAATGCCGCGGATGGCGTCCGGTTGTTGGGCCAGCAGCAGTTCAGAATACTGGAATAAAATAATCAGGCAAATTGCAAGACGCATAGTCATGTTACGCCTCGGGTTTGGTGGTAGCAAAAGCAACGTTCCAGATTTCTGCTTTGCGGCAAATATCCAGAACTTGAACGATTGCATCGTAGCTCGCTTCACGGTCACCACGCAGGATGATTGCCTGATCAGGGTATAACTCTGCGATCCGTTGCAGCTTGCCGTACAGCTGGTCGGTGGTGAGCTCCTGGCGGTTGACCAGGATTCCGCCATCGGCCCGCACGTTAATAATAATCTCACCAATTGAGCGTCTGGTTTCAGCTCCTTCTTTGGCGGTCGGAACAGTTACATCAATTTCGGTTTCCCAGCGCGCAAAATTCCAGGTAACAATAAAGAAGATAAGCAACAGGAAAACCACGTCGATCATCGGGGCTAGCTGGAATCCGCTTTGCTGCGGTTTGGCGCGATCACGAAAATTCATCTACTTACGGGGCCTGATTACTGGTTGCCATTGTCGGTATCATCAACTGCAGCCGAACGGCGGATACTGCGCGACGACTGGTAGGTGAGAGAAACCAAAGCAAAGATATGTGTGGAAGCGGCTTCTAAATCTGCGATTAAAGCCTGAACCCGGCCACGGAAGTAAGCGTGGAAGGCCAGCGCAGGTATGCCGATTACCAGGCCTGCTGCGGTGGAAACCAGTGCTACCGAGACTCCATCGGCCAGCATCATCGGCCTGCTGGCAGCAATGTCGCTGGCAAGAACACTGAATGACTGGATCATTCCGACTACAGTGCCGAGCAAGCCAACCATTGGTGCTATAGCTCCAATATCGGCAAGATAGCTGATGCGATGGTTGAGAATGCTGGCTTGTTTGATGCCCTCGGCTTCAGCAACTTCCCGCAGGTGTTTAAAGTCGGCAGTGGGATTGTTAATCGCGAAGTCCAGCGTCTTTTGTACTACTCTGGCAACTGCTTCACGGTGTCTATTGGCGATGGCAATGAGGGCCAGGTAATCGCCTTTCTTTACCAGAGATTCAGCAGTTTCCATGAAACTATCTGTTACAATAGCCCCTTTGCGCAGGGTGAAGAAGTACACTAGAATGAGTATTGTAGCGATGAAACTGAGGACGGCTAGTGGGATCATGATCCAGCCGCCGGACTCCAGCACTTGCCAGAGCGTCAGAAAGGATGATTGTCCGCCACCAAATACACCATAAGAAACATCCTGGGCAGACTCCTGACCAAATGCAGGCACGACCAGACCGGTTAACCCAAGCGTAAGCAAGATCGATAAATAGGCACGCATGTAAGGTCATATCTAGTGGCATTGAGGTGGACTGGCAAGCGTGTTACTGAAAAGTTCACTATGGCAAGTGGTTGACAGCCTGAAAATCAATACGACGATAGGTATTAATGGCTGATCATCAACCGGTGTCCCGCAACCTCAAGCGGGCTGGACAACTACGGCTTACTTTCCTGTCTGCATTGCTGGCGTGCCTGGTGCCGCTCTCCAGCGTCGGATTTGATACTGTGGTTATAGATGCCGGGCACGGTGGCCATGACCGCGGTGGCATCCCCGGCCAGCGTTACCCTGAAAAAGTATTTGCGCTTGACGTAGCCAAGCGGCTCGAACGGGTACTTCGCCGTGCCGGCTTTAAAACAGTGATGACCAGAACACGCGATGAGTTCATACCGTTAAGCAACCGAACCCGGATTGCCAATCGCTATCCGAATGCCATTTTCGTCAGTGTCCACTTTAATGCTGCCAAGCGTGTCGGGGCCCGTGGGTTTGAAACATTCTACTATAAAGGCACCGAAAGCTACCAGTTGGCACGTCGCATCCAGAACAATATCATGCGGGTGGCACGGACGGAGAATCGTGGGGTCAAACAACGCGGGTTTTACGTGTTGCGCAACACCAGAATCCCGGCGGTACTGGTCGAGTGTGGATTTCTAACCAATCCCTATGAAGCCAAACTTTGCATGAAGCGCAGCTTCCGCGAAAAGATGGCGCAACGCATTGCCCGAGGAATCATGGAGCAGCATTTCAGTAGTCGCAGCAAGACCTACAAATTTAATAAAGACTGAGTCGGACCAACGGTCACGCAAACTCCGCTAGCTGGTTGCTTTTGCCAATGCCTGATCCAAGTCAGTAAGGATGTCATCGATGTTCTCAATACCAATCGAGAGGCGTACCAACTCAGGCTTGATTCCTCCGGCCAACTGTTGTTCTGCATTCAGCTGGGAGTGGGTAGTCGTAGCCGGGTGGATGGCCAGGCTCTTGGCATCACCGACATTAGCCAGATGGGAGAATAGCTCGAGTGCTTCAATAAAACGCGAACCGGCCTCTTTGCCGCCCTTGATTCCAAAAATGACCATCGAGCCACCTTTGCCATCGAGGTATTTTTGAGATAACTCAGGGTCATCCAACTGCGGATGACGGACCCACTCGACAGCTGCGTGATCTTTAAGGTGGCGGGCGACGGCTTCGGCATTTTCACAATGGCGGTCCATCCGCAGTGGTAGCGTCTCGATGCCCTGCATGAACATCCAGGCATTGTCCGGGCTGATACAGGCACCGAGGTTGCGCAGCGGGATTACACGCATGCGAATAAGGTAGGCAATCGGAGCCAGCATGTCGGGCAAGTCATGCGCCCAACGGACGCCGCCGTAACTGGCTTCCGGTTCGCTCATAAGAGGGAATTTGTCGCTGGCAGCCCAATTAAATTTGCCTGAATCGACGACAATTCCACCGATACCGGTGCCATGGCCGCCCAACCACTTAGTGAGCGAGTATACGACAACATCGGCACCATGTTCGATCGGCCGCTGCAGATAGGGGGTTGTGAATGTGCCGTCAACGATCAGGGGCAAACCGTGTGCATGCGCGATCTCGGCAACTGCTGCTATATCGACCACATGCAGGGCCGGGTTACTGACCGTTTCACAAAAAAGCGCTTTGGTTTTCGGGGTGATTGCTTTAGCAAAATTTTGCGGGTCAGTCGGGTCAACAAAATTCACCTTAATACCGAACTGCGGCATAATGTCGTTGAATTGGGTATACGATCCACCGTAGAGATCGTTTGCGGCAACAATCTCGTCACCTGCTGCCGCGATATTGATGATTGAGAAAAATACTGCTGAGGTACCGGATGCCAGAGCGAGGGCTGCCGCGCCGCCATCGAGTTGTGCGACTCGCTGTTCCAGCGCATCCTGGGTCGGATTCATGATCCTCGAGTAGATATTACCCAGTTCTTTGAGAGCAAATAGGTTAGCTGCATGTTCGGTATCGTTAAAAACGTACGAGGTGGTGCGATGCACCGGAATAGCGCGCGCTAGAGTTGTTGGATCAGGAGTAGTGCCGCCGTGCAGACAGATTGTTTCAAATTTCATAAATTAATGCGTAGTCTGTTGTAAAAGTTAATACCTAACTATGCCTACAATAGTAATTGGGCAAGCGCCAAAAGATTATTGATTGCTTCAGGTTTGCTGGTCGTGCTCTTCGAAGAGGGCATTGAGGTGGAAGACCAGGTAAGTAGCAGAGATGGCGACCATGATGAGTCCGGTAAGGGCGCAAACGGAAGTCAGGATCCGTGCGTATTCGACCGGCAGGATGTCACCGAAGCCGATCGTGGTATAACAGATAACTGTGAAGTAGATGTAGTCACCGAACCCGGGGTTGGCAGACATACCGGTATATTCACCAATTCCGAATTTATCGATCGTAATGAATGCGAAAGTGAAGATCAGGATTTCCAGCAGGTGTGCTACCAGCATGACCAGAAAAGCTGAGTAGAGCCGAACCCGGCCACTCAATTTCTTCGCATAGGTCAGGTATTTGACCCTGTAGATAGCTTCGAGATGGATGGAGGCAGAAGCGAAGACAGGGACGATGATCGCGAGTATGCTGATAGTCAGTGCCGCGGACTGATTCATGACCTAGCGTTGAGTGTTGCTGCGGGCGGCCAGATAGTAACGAGGGGTTGGTCTGCCGCCACGACCGTAGCGCATTTCCATCAGTCCGCGGGCAATACTATCGGCCACTTTCTGGCGAAATCCGGCACTGCGGGCCAGCCGGTCTTCATGGGAATTACTCAGGAAAGCACACTCCACAAGCACTGCGGGGTTAAGGTTATTGCGGATGACATAGTATCTGGCGTGTTTGACCCCACGGTTACGGGAATTGCTAGCGGCCAGCATTCGGGTTTGAACGTAGCCGGCCATTTTGCGGCCATATGGATGGTAGTAAAAAGTTTCCATACCGCGGGCACTACGGCGGCTACTTGAATTGAAGTGGATGGACACAAACACAGCATTTCGGTGGCTATTAGAGATGTGGGTGCGCTTTGATAACGATATAAACCGATCACTATTTCTAGTCATCACCGTCTTGAAACCGGCGGCCTGCAAACTGCGGTTGAGTCGGCGGGCGACATCCAGGTTGACATCCTTTTCGCGAGTACCACGGCGGGAGATAGCACCTGGGTCAAAGCCACCGTGGCCGGCGTCGATAATCACTGTATCAAATGAGCGGGTAGTGTCGCGGACAGTTTGTGAGCAAGAGCTGAGAAATTGCCCGACAGCGAGGCTGGCGGCGAGCAATAATCCAGTCTTACGCAATCCAGTCATCAACAACAGATGGCAGGAAGTGAGCAAATTTCAAAGACGTAATTTTCGGTCCGCTCAACTTTTGTCGAGAGTAATATCGAAAAGATCGCGAAAAATGGCGCTGAAGAGTTGTTGCTTGAATTCAGGAACCCAATTGATTTGGAAGGTGGCGGGCCTAATCCAATGCGTATCGATAAATTCCTGTTGATGATGGTCGAGGCTTAACAACGGGCGATCCTTGTGACATTCCGCGAGGAATACAGTCTGCTGTTGGCCGTCGAAGCCACGTTTGCTCTTGCCGCTGGGAAAGCCATAATGGTAGGGGCCATGTTGCGCCAGGATGCGGTAATCAGAAGCTGGTAAGCCGACTTCTTCATAGACTTCGCGGATCAGTGCCTGCTCTAATGATTCGTCGCGGTCGACACCACCCTGCGGAAATTGCCAGCTGCCGGGGTTGTCGATGCGTTCGCAAATCAATAATTCACCGCTCCTATTCATAATCGCAGCGGCAACATTGACCCGGTATGTTTTATTGTTTTTCACAAGATACAGGTTATTGCGGGGGGTGTTGGGAGGCTTTTAGCAATGTCACTTGCCATGCTCCGCAGGTTGGTTTAGTGCATCCTTATGCAATCCGCAATTGATAAAAATAAAGAATCGCTCAAAAGGCAGATAGAAGACCAACTGACATTCACGCTGGCGCGTGATAATCAGACGGCTACTAACCGGGACTGGTGGATAGCCACCTCGAAAGCTGTGCAGGCGATCATCGTCGAGCGCATGATTGCCACCATGGCAGCCCACAATGAAAACAATGTGCGGCGGGTTTATTACATATCGCTGGAATTTCTGATGGGTAGACTGTTTTCTAACAGCTTGTGGAGCGCTGGTATCCATAAAGAGATGGAACAAGCCTTAAGCGAGATGGGCCTTGACCCCGAATCGTTACGCGATGAGGAGTATGATATGGGCCTGGGCAACGGTGGACTGGGCCGTCTGGCAGCATGTTTTCTGGACTCGCTGGCCACTCTCGATCTGCCGGCGGTCGGGTATGGCATCCACTATGAATATGGATTGTTCAAACAGGAGTTTCGGGATGGCAAGCAGATTGAACTGCCGGATGCCTGGATGACTTATGGCACTCCGTGGGAAATTGTACGCCCGGAGTACACCATGGAAATCGATCTGTACGGGCATGTGGAAAATGTCTTCGATGATCGTGGTGGCTACGTTCAGAAGTGGGTCAACACACGAAAAGTGCTCGGAGTGCCGTACGATATACCGATTCCCGGCTATGGCACCAACACTGTCAACTTTCTGCGATTATGGGAATCGCGTGCATCGGAGGAATTTGACCTGGAGGCATTCAATCGCGGTGGCTATTCCGAAGCAGTCAGCGAAAAGACGGTCAGCGAGACGATCTCCAAGGTGCTCTATCCCAACGATACAACTGAGACCGGAAAAGAATTGCGGCTGGTCCAGCAGTACTTCCTAGTAGCCTGTTCCTTGCGGGATATCATGCGACGTTACTTTCATCGCAATGAAGGTTGGGAAAACTTTCCGGAGAAGGTTGTGGTACAGCTCAATGATACCCATCCGGCGCTGGCGGTGGCTGAATTACAGCGCATCTTGTATGATGAAAAAGGTCTGTCATGGGATGAAGCCTGGGATATTGTTACCAAAACGTTTGCCTACACCAATCATACCTTGCTACCGGAAGCACTGGAAAAATGGAGTGTGAAGTTAGTTGAGCGGGTGCTGCCACGGCATTTGCAGATCATTTTTGAAATCAACAAGCATTTCCTGGAACTGGTCGAGGAGAAATGGCCGGGCGATATCGAGAAGAAGCGTCAGTTGTCATTAATCGAGGAAGACGGTCAACGCATGGTGAGGATGGCTCACCTGAGTGTTGTTGGCAGCTTTTCGGTTAATGGTGTCGCCGAGTTGCACAGCAAGCTGCTACGCGAGAATCTGTTTGCCGAGTTTGATAAGTTATATCCCGGCAAGCTGAATAATAAAACCAATGGCATCACCCCGCGGCGCTGGTTGCTAGCCTGTAATGAGCCACTGAGTGAGTTAATCAGTGGACGCATTGGCGATGGCTGGATCAGGGATCTCGAACAGCTACGCGGGTTGGAGGAGTTGGCCGATGACCCTGGATTCCAACAGCAGTTCATGGCTGTAAAGCAACAAAACAAACAGCACCTGGCAGGCATTATCAAAGACCAGTGCGGAGTCGAAATAGACCCGCAAGCAATTTTCGATGTGCAGATTAAGCGTTTACACGAATACAAGCGGCAACATCTGAATCTACTGCATATATTAACCATTTATCGCAAGCTGCTGCAAAACCCTGACATGCAAATCGTACCACGGGTCTTCATCTTTGCAGCCAAGGCTGCACCAGGTTACGATATGGCCAAGTGCATCATCCATGCTATTAACTGCGTGGGAGCAAGAATCAATAATGACGAGCGCATCAACGGTATGCTCAAAGTAGTGTTTTTGCCGAACTACCGGGTCTCGCTGGCCCAACGGATCGTACCTGCAGCGGATGTATCGGAGCAGATCTCGACTGCCGGAAAAGAAGCTTCCGGTACCGGCAATATGAAACTGGCCCTTAATGGTGCACTCACCATCGGTACCCTTGACGGTGCCAATGTCGAAATCCAGGAAGAGGTTGGCACCGACAACATATTTATTTTTGGCATGACCGTGGATGAAGTAAAGGAACTGTGGAGCAAGGGTTATAACCCGCAGGATATGATCGAGCAAAATGAAGACCTGCGAGCCGTAGTCGATTGGGTCGGCTCCAACTATTTTACTCCGCATGAGCCGGGTGCGCTCAATATGCTGCGCGACAACCTGATTTATCAGGATCCGTTTCTGGTACTGGCAGATTACCAGGCATACTGCGACTGCCAGAAGCAAGTCGAAGAGTGTTACCGTGACCGCGCGCGCTGGAGTCGCATGGCGATTTTGAATACTGCCAGGATGGGTAAATTTTCCAGTGACCGGACTATCCGCCAGTATGCTGAAGAGATCTGGAAACTCACACCAATTCCAGTCCAGTAGCTGCCGGCTAGCCCGGATCAATCACAAACTTCGTAACGAGACGCAGCGTGAGGTGCTTGGATACAAG
>CAZHRP010000010.1:18425-26816 GCA_964535055.1 uncultured Chthoniobacteraceae bacterium | reverse complement strand
TAAACGATATTCGCGACCGGTAATGGCGGCCATCTGGGCGCCGCAACGCAAATTTGAAATTTGGCTTGAGATAGAAACCCTGGCCTGTGAGGCGATGGCGGAGCTGGGTAAAATCCCGGCAGATGATGCCAGGGCGATCCGCGAGCTGGGTAAGTTTGACCTGGATGAGATTCAAGCGATCGAGCAGCGCACTAACCACGATGTGATTGCGTTTCTGGAAAATGTTGCCAGTTATGTCGGCCCGCCGGCGCGCTGGATCCATCAGGGGCTTACTTCATCCGATATCCTGGATACTACTTTAGCCGTGCAGATGGTAGAGGCTGCCGATCTGCTGTTGCAAGGGATCACTACAGTTATCGAGACCGCAGCCGCCAAGGCCCGTGAGTATAAATTGACGCCTATGATCGGGCGCAGTCACGGCATCCATGCCGAGCCCATCACATTCGGCCTGAAAATGGCCCTGATGTACGATGAATTCCGGCGTGCCAGAGAGCGCCTCGAGCAGGTACGACCACGGATTGCGGTTGGCAAGTTAAGCGGTGCAGTGGGCACCCACGCGCACCTTGACCCACGGCTCGAGCAAATGGTCTGCGAACGCCTCGGACTGCAACCCGCAGCGCTCTCCACGCAAATCATTCAACGTGACCGGCACGCCGAGTTTTCGACGGTTCTGGCCTTGATTGCCAGCAGTATCGACCGCTGGGCTACTGAGTTTCGCCATCTGCAGCGCACAGAAGTCCTCGAGGTCGAAGAATTCTTCAGTGCCGGTCAGAAAGGCAGCTCAGCGATGCCACATAAGCGCAATCCGATTACCGGCGAACGCCTGAGCGGGTTGGCCCGGGTGCTGCGTGGCAATGCCATTGCGGCGCTGGAGAATGTGGCGTTATGGCATGAGCGGGATATCAGCCATAGCAGCGCGGAGCGCATTATCCTGCCGGATTCCTGCATTCTGCTCGATTACATGCTGCACAAGACCGACAAGCTGGTTGCAGGCTTGCTGGTATATCCGGAAAATATGTTGCGCAATATGGAAATAACCAAAGGCCTGTACCACAGCCAGTCAGTGCTACTCAAATTGACCGAACTCGGGATGGCCAGGCAACAGGCTTATGAAGCCGTCCAGCGGGCAGCCATGAAAACCTGGCAGGGTGCAGAGTCGCTGCAGCAGAACCTGGCGGCAGAGCCGGAGATCACGACTGTGCTCGAACCCGGTGAAATCGAGGAACTGTGCTCGCTTGAACAACATTTTGCCAGTATCGATGAAACCTTTAGCCAGCTGGGGCTGGACTAATTTAAATTTGCAAATCTGTGTCCTGCTTGCAGAATTTAGTATGCCCCGACATTTTCCTGTTTTGCATCTGGCGGCTGTTGGTTTGGCTTGCTCCCTGCTCTCGTGCAGCAAACCAGCGCCTGCTCCACCCGCCGCTGAGTCTCCCTCCACTCCGCCTCCGGTCGAACTGACAGCAGTACCCTCCGAGGCTGAGCCTGCTTTTCAGCATGACCCAACCTCGCAGGTCAGTATCCTCGGGTATCATCGTTTTGAGCAACAACCACGCGATCCGCTCGCAATCAGTCCGCGTGAGTTCCGCCAGCAGTTGCAGAGATTAAAAGATGAACAAATACCTGTTATTTCGATGCACGACTTTCTGGCCTGGCGCCGGGGTGAAGCCAACATCCCTCCCCATGCGGTAGTGATAACTATCGATGATGGCTACGACTGCACGTACGAAGTTGCACGCCCGATCCTGGACGAGTTTGGCTACCCGTACACGGCCTTTGTTTACCTCGATTATATCGAAGCCGGCGGCCGCTCGATCAGTTGGGCAGAACTTGAAGAATTGCGTGACTCCGGAGCGACCATCGGCAGCCACTCGCTAACCCATGCTTCACTCTCCAAGCGCAAAGGTCGCAGCCAGCAGGAGTTCGATGAATTTCTGCGGGCCGAACTTGGTCAATCACGGCAGCAGCTCGAAGAGCGACTCGGCATAGAGGTAACAACACTGGCCTACCCATATGGCCAGTACGGTGATGATGCGCAACGTATCGGCCGGGAGGTTGGTTACCAGGCACTGTTTACGGTCAACGGCCAGACTTCCAATTACGAAACCCCGGCAGATGCCATCGGGCGCTTTGTGATCCAGTCCGGCATGCCCGAAATTTTTGACAATGCGATTCGCTTCCGTAATACCACTGTCGGCCTCAACGCCTACGCGCAAAATGCGGAGCCGGAGGTGAATCAAAGCGCAACCACACCGCCCCCCGCACTCCCTGTGTCACCGGAAAATGGCGGCGTGACCAGCGACTCCCGGCCAACCCTGCAAGTCGACTTCTCAACACTCGCCAACCTCGATCCAGCCTCGATTACAATCAGCCTCTCGGGGCTGGGGCAACTGCCGGTGCAATGGAACCCGGAACTCTCAACCGCGACCGCTAAGATTCCGGAAACCCTGCGCGAAAAAAACTACACCGCAACAGTCACCGCCCAGGCAGATGGCCGCACAAAATCCGTCAGTTGGCAGTTTGAGCACCGCAAGGATCCTTCGCCAGCCAGCGTGCCGGATCGCTGACAATCCCAATGGATTATTTGACCATGCTATTTTTCCCTTCCAATTCGCGGGCGCTTAGCTTTCCATAGTAGCCATCCATGTCCGCATCCCCATCACCTGACCCGCGCGCTACGGAATTCAAGCGAGTTGTTATCAAGCTAAGTGGCGAAGCATTGCGTAGTTCCGGCAGCCACGATACCATTTCGCCCCAGATTGTGGGTGAGATTGCCGAGCAGATCCGGGAAATTCACGCGCTGGGCATTGAGATTGCAGTGGTTGTCGGGGGCGGCAACATCTGGCGCGGGCTGGCGGCCAGCCATCGCGGTATGGATCGCACGACTGCTGATTACATGGGGATGCTGGCAACCGTCATCAATGGCATGGCCCTGCAGAGCCAGCTTGAACAAATCGGCGTTGAGACCAGGGTCCAGACTGCCATCGAGATGAAGAATGTAGCGGAACCTTTTATCCTGCGCCGTGCGATCGGTCATCTGCAGGCGCGGCGGGTAGTAGTATTCGTTGCCGGCACCGGCCATCCGTATTTTTCAACCGACACTACTGCCGCATTACGCGCCAGCGAAATCAGGGCCGATGCAATTTTAAAAGCCACCAAAGTCGACGGCATTTACGATAAGGATCCGGCCCAGCATCAGGATGCCGTACGCTTTGACCGGCTGACCTTTAAAGAAGCTCTCAACCGTGAGCTCAAAGTCATGGACTCAACAGCCTTCAGCCTGTGCATGGACAACAATATCCCGATTATTGTTTTTGACATGACGGTACCACAGAATATTAAGAAAGCAGTGCTTGGCGAGGAAGTCGGCACTTTGGTAACAAATTAAGAGAAAGTGTTATGAGTGTGGACGAAATCATGTTAGAAGCTGAGGACTCAATGCAAAAAGGGGTGGATTATATGATCCATGAGTTCGCGGCTATCCGGACCGGCAAAGCATCGCCGGCGCTAGTGGAAAATATTGACGTGGCAGCTTATGGCGGATCACGCATGAAGCTCAAGCAATTGGCTTTGATCTCGACGCCGGAGGCACGCCTGATCGTCATTCAGCCATTTGATGCTTCGACCGTTAACGATATTGAAAAAGCTATTCGTGAATCAAAAATCGGGATCAACCCATCGGTTGACGGCAAATTGATTCGCCTGCCAGTACCCGAGTTATCCGAGGAACGTCGCAAGGATCTCGCCAAAGGGGTCAAGCAAATGGCTGAAGAAGCGCGAGTCCGCGTGCGTCATTCACGCCGTGATGCAATCGATGCCGGCAAAAAACTGCATAAAGACAGTGAATTGACCGAAGATGCCCTGCATGACCTGGAAGGTGATGTCCAGAAAATGACTGATAAGTTTGTTGCCGAAATTGACTCCGCGCTGGAGCGCAAGGAAGCCGAGATCATGCAAATCTGATGCTCGACAAAAATCTGTAGCTACTTCACTATGCGAATTCTGATGAGAAATTTCCTAATTATTGCGTTGGCGGCTTGTTTGGGCGGTGGGTTACTGTCGGCTGGCGCCAATGTCGTCCGCCCTGCACCTGATTTTCAGTTTGAGACGGCCGGCGGGCGGGTTTCCAGCCTAAAAAGCCTGCGTGGTCAACCGGTGGTTTTGCTGGTTGCGCCGTCCTACCGGAGTGGTGCCTTCCGCAAACAGGTGGAATATTTGGAAGAGATTTATCGTAAGTTTGCTGCGCGCGAAGTCATTTTCGTGGCTGCTTTTACCGAAAATACTGAGCGCGCCAAGACCGATATACCATTCATCTACCCGCTCGATCCGCTGGGTCTGGTCGCTCAGCTAGGGTTGGAGAAAAAGTTTGCGACCATTGTTATTGGCGAGGATGGTAACATAGATTTGATCACATCTAAGATCAAAGATGAACGTTACATTGCAGCGGTCATCAGTAATGGCTATCCAGTCCAAAAGCGTCAGCGCAGATAATCGCAGACAGCCATTAAATATTCCTCCGCAAAAGTTTGCTGGAAGGACAAAGCTACCCTTTAACTCCAGCAATATTGCTGAGTGATCACTCGTCGACGTACAGGTAACGACCGCAGTTCTGGCAAATGTGCAAATCCTGCTGCAACGCAACTCGAGCTTTTTCGCCTCCAGGCAGTGCCAGGAAACAGCCACCACATACATTGTTGTGGATCGCAACGACACTCTTCTTGTTCTTGGCGATCAAACGGTCGTGGTGACCAAGTATAACTTCAGGTACTTTAAGCCTGAGTTCCTCGATTTTTTTGGCGCTAACAACACCAGGTTTTTTCTTATTTGCAAACTCCAGTTTCTGTAATTCTCGTAGCGTACTTATGACCTCGGCGGGACTTATAATTTGTTCTGTTGTGCTCATGGATTATGAATATGGAATTATACTACCGCGTAAAATATTACCCGGTTATTTAGAATTATAAAAATTTCTTATGTTTTACAAGTTTATTTTTTACCCTCGAGTAATTGCGGAAATTCACGGTAGATAATTTTTTCGCATAGGGTTTGCATGCTGTTGACGAGTGACATAGGATTTAAATTTCCATGGCAAAAGTTGCGTTAGGTAAAGGACTCGGAGCGTTAATAACCAACAAGCCGGGGGCGCTTACGGAACCGCGCGATGGCGAGCGAATTGTTGAGTTGAAGCTGTCACAAATCAAACCAACGCCTTTACAGCCGCGTAAATCATTTCGTCCGGAGTCTTTGAATGACTTGATTGAATCGATCAAGCAGCGAGGCATTATTCAGCCGCTGATTGTACGCCAGGTTGGTGGTGAGTTTGAATTGATTGCCGGTGAGCGCCGCTGGCGTGCGGCCACTGAAGTAGGGCTTAAGTCCGCTCCGGTGATTATAAGGCCTGCCAGTGACCTGGAGGTACTGGAACTGGCACTGGTTGAGAATCTGCAGCGCGAAGACTTAAACCCGATCGAAGAAGCACAAGCCTATGCCCGACTGGCACGGGAATTTCATCTCAAGCAGGATGAGATCTCACAAAAAGTGGGCAAGAACCGGGCCACAGTTGCCAATGCGATGCGGTTGCTGGACTTACACGAGGAGATCCAGGCACTGGTGGCCAGTACGCAGCTGAGTGTTGGCCACGCCAAGGTACTATTGACAGTCAAAGATATTGCTCAGCAGCGGGAGCTAGCCAAGCAGATAATCAAGCTGGGCGCTACTGTGCGGGCAGCCGAAAAACTGGCGGCGGCCTGCAACGGACGGGGTACTTCCAAGTCCGGTAAGAATAAAGTTGCGGGGGAGATTCCGGCTTCGATCAAGCGCGTTCAAAACCGATTGCGCGACCATCTGGCAACTCATGTTCATGTCCATCACGGACTAAAAAAAGGAAGGATCGAAATTGAGTACTACGGTGATGATGACCTTAACCGGCTGCTGAGCGCACTGGGGCTGCCGGACGATGATTGAGTTTGACAGCAAGCGGCAACTTGCTGACCGCACGCCATAGCGCTGGCCACACGATAATTTGCGAGCCTGGGGAATTTTTTAACGTGCTTTGCTGTTGCCACTAGGCTAGCTTCGTGCGCTATGCTAAGTGCCGGAATCGTTGGCTTGCCAAATGTTGGCAAGAGTACCCTGTTCAATGCCATCACCAGAACGCGCAAAGCCGAGGCTGCCAATTATCCATTTTGCACGATTGACCCGAATGTCGGGGTGGTCACGGTACCGGATTCGCGGTTGGATCAACTGGCGGCAATGTCGCACTCACAAAAAGTGGTACCGGCAGCAATCGAATTTGTCGATATTGCCGGCTTGGTCGCCGGGGCCAGTGCCGGCGAAGGTTTGGGCAACAAATTTCTCAGCCATATTCGCGAGGTAGATGCGGTGGTTCAGGTGGTGCGTTGTTTTGAGCATGCTGACATCCACCATGTGAGTGGGTCGGTTGATCCGGTGCGCGATATTGAGGTGATCAATACCGAGTTGATTCTGGCTGATCATGCCGCAGTTAGCAAGCGGCGTGAACGGTTAGCCAAGCTTGCACGCTCAGGCGATAAGCAAGCGAAAGCTGAGTTGGAATTAAGTGAGCGCCTGCTACCCCACCTGGATGCTGGCAACCCGGCTATCACTCTCGAACTAAGCGATGACGAGCAACGCACTATACGTGAATTTTTTCTGCTGACATCCAAGCCAAGCATCTTTGCCTGCAACGTACTGGAGGAAGACCTTGCAGCGCTGGATGCCGGCCAGGACTGTGCAGCTGCAACGGCTGTTGCCAGCGTGCGCCAGCATGCGGCCAGCCAGTTTGCGGCTGAAGCAACTGTCATTTCGGCACAGATTGAAAGCGAATTGGTCGATCTCTCGGAGACTGAAGCGCGCGAATACCTCAACGACCTGGGGGTTGCTGAGTCCGGAACCGGGCGCCTGATCAGAGCCGTCTATCACCTGCTCGGTTTACGCACTTACTTTACCACCGGTGAAAAAGAATCACGTGCCTGGACCATTCATACCGGTGACCTGGCACCGCAGGCCGCAGGCGTTATCCATACCGATTTTGAGCGCGGCTTCATTGCCGCCGAGACCGTGCACTATGATGATCTGATCGGATTGGGGTCACAGGCAAAAGCCCGCGAAGCGGGCAAGCTCAGGATTGAAGGGAAGGAATACGAAGTCAAAGATGGTGATGTGATTGAGTTTCGCTTTAATGTGTAATGTCCTGCACTTTGTTTTTGCTGCGCCGTTGACAGTGCTGCCGGGTAATGTCAGAACAACTGCCAGCCCATGAGTGATACTGATTATTTGTCGACCGCGATCACGGCTGCACGAGCAGCCGGTGATCTATTGCGGGAGAATTTTGGTACAGACTTGCTAGTCAATAGCGACGAACAATTTGACCTGAAAATTGATTTAGACGAGAAGACCCAGCAGCTAATTACCGATGTGCTTCTGGCGGAATACCCACACCACGCAGTACTTGGTGAAGAGGGCACAGCAGGTTCTGAAGGCAGCGACTTTGAGTGGATTGTCGATCCCATCGATGGCACCGTAAATTTCTTTTATAATATCCCTCACTTTTGCATTTCGATAGCACTGCGCGAGGCTGGCAAGTTGACTGCCGGAGTCATCTATGACCCGATGTTGGATGAATTGTGGCAGGTGGCTGCCGGTGGTTCGCCACTCCTGAACGGCAAGCCGATCTCAGTCAGTGCCCGACGCGAACTTGGTGAGGCTGTGTTGACCGTTGGCTTTGCCAAATCGAGTGCGACTATCGATGCTGGTATGCCGTTATTGAGCAAATATGTTTACCGGGCACGCAAATGCCGGATGATGGGCAGTGCGGCATTGGCATTGGCCTATGTTTCCTGCGGCAGATTGGATGCTTTCATTGAGACCGGTATCAACATTTGGGACATTGCGGCCGGCCAGTTATTGGTAGAGGCAGCAGGTGGCAAGGTTGAGACGTCTGAGTCGTCTACCGCTGCCGGCAAGCTGGCCGTCACGGCCTGGAATGGAATTATGGATTTGGAACTGGAAGGGCAAGACGCATGACCCGTTGCGGGATCGGCTATGATATCCACCGCTTGCAGGCGGGATTGCCACTGACCCTGGGAGGCATCAAGATCGAGCATAGCCACGGTTTAGTTGGTCATTCGGACGCCGATGTCTTAAGCCACGCTATTGCGGATGCGGTGCTGGGGGCTTTGGGATTGCCTGACATCGGCCATTATTTTCCCAATTCTGATCCGCAGATTGCGGGTATTAGCAGCCTGAAGATCCTGTCGAAATGTGCTGCGTTAGCCGCTGAACAAAATGCGCAAATCAGCAATGTTGATGCGACATTGATCGCCGAAGCACCACGGATCGGTCCGCATCTATCAGCCATGAAAGACGCCATTG
>CAZHRP010000010.1:2090-18415 GCA_964535055.1 uncultured Chthoniobacteraceae bacterium | reverse complement strand
GTCAATTGGCCCTGCGCAAGTCGGAATTAAAGCAACAACCAACGAACTGCTGGGCAGTATTGGGCGGGGTGAAGGGATCGCGGCTATGGCAGCAGCCAGTATCGAAGTGGCGCACACTTAGTTGATAGATGAGTGAGCAAGAGAACCAGCCGAGCGGTACCAGTGATGCCTTTACTGCAACGGCATTCTTTGATCTGGAGCAGACCGATCACAAAGCTCTGTTCGAGCACCGGCAGCATTGTTGGGAGGCCTTGAATAACATCGCAACTTATTTGAAATTCCGCTTAAAGCCTGCAGTACATGCCAAGTTGATTGGCCGGCCATTTATCAGCGGCCAGGTATTTATTGGCGAAGGAACGGTCGTCGAACAGGGAGCCATGATTCGCGGACCAGCCTGGATCGGAGCCAATTGCCACATCCGCAGCGGTGCTTATGTGCGGGAAAATGTGATTGCCGGTGACGGGGTGGTCATGGGTAATTCCTGCGAGTTCAAAAACTGCCTGATTTTCAATGGTGCCCAAATACCCCACTTCAATTATGTCGGAGACTCGATAATCGGTCATAAGGCCCATTTGGGAGCGGGTGTTATTTTATCCAATGTCCGGCTGGATAACGCGGAAGTGACGGTTGCCTCCGGGACTGAAAAAATTCCCAGCGGGCGGCGCAAGTTTGGTGCCATCATTGGTGATCACGCTGAGATCGGCTGTAATAGCGTTCTTAGTCCGGGCGCGCTGGTTGGTCCGCGCTCAGTTATTTACCCCGGAGCTCACTGGCGCGGGGTGCTCCCCGGTGGAGCATTGGCCAAAGTCATCCAACAATTTGAAATTACAAAAATCAACAATTCCGGATGAAAGATCAATTCACTGTTGTTGACACAAGCTACTGATGTGGTTTTGATGCTGGTATGAAATTTTTCTGTGTCCTGATACTTATGGTAAGCCTGGTCGATGCTGCTTTGGCAATCGAGCAACAGCCATTTACACAACTGGCTGATGCCGATGTATTGCCGCTGGCGCTGGCTGACGATTACCGATTTAAGAAAGCCATCACTGAAACGTTCGACAGGGAAACCTTAAACGATACCTCGTTTCTGCCCAACCGTATGTTGCAGTTCAAGCGGGAACAAAAAATGCGTGGTGCGATTGGCAGACTTGAGCGCTATCAGCGGTTCGGCCAGTATTTTTCTTTTGTTTGGCACTCCCGGAATCCGGATAATTTGCGCGTCCGCTTCGAATACCGGCAGGCTAAGTTGGGTGATTACGTGTTGGCACGCGAGGTAGAATACCCTGAAGCCAAAGGCAATTTTACCACCAATTTTCAAATAACCGGTGAAGATTATTTTAGGGATGGTCATATAACTTCATGGCGGGCTCTGTTGATTCGTGACGACCGAGTCGTTGCTATAAAAACATCGGCACTCTGGAATTGAGGCAATATTTCCGGCTCCAGCCAAGATTCCTTTTTTGGCTAGAGCTAATGCCGGGTATATTGTGATAAGTGAACGAATACGCAAATATACTGATTGGGCGGGGGGCTGGCCGGGTTTGGATTAAGGTCCGAACCCAGGGCAATCTGAAAATCAGCCCGCTTATCAGAGATGCTGCTGAATCTATGTTATCCCAGCAGGAAGACAGCTTTGTGGTTGATCTGGAAGAGTGTCCCAGCATGGACTCGACCTTCATGGGCACACTTTCCGGGCTGGCACTCAAGCTGCGCAAACGAGGTGGTACTCTGGATATTGTAAATGCCAACCAACGCAATCGTAAATCACTGCTCAATCTAGGCCTTGACGCTATCATGAACCTGAAAGAAGAAAGCGCTGCAACCCCCGCCGAAGAGGTTGCCACAGATACACTCGAAGAAGATTCAGCCTCACGCGAAGAGCAAGCGCGCACCATGCTCGATGCGCATCAGGCTTTAGTTGATGCCTGCCCCAATAATCTGGTACAGTTTGAAGACGTGATTGAATACTTACGCAAGGAAGTGGCATCTTCGGACGATGCTTGATACCAGCAAGCCACGCTTCTATCCATGTGGACAATTTTCATAACCGGACTATTGATCACCGTCATCCTGACGCTGCTGGTATTTCTAATTAAACTGCAGCTGGAAAAATCCACGCTGCGCAACAACATGGCCAGCATCCGCCAAGAAGAAAATCGCATTTTTAATTTTCTCCACAGCTTGGGCGAAGCCTTTACCGAGCAGCTCGACAAACGTGATTTATACCGGATGATAGTAAGCGGGGCAGTTGATGTGATGACTGCGCAGGGTGGCATGATCTATCTTGCTGACAAGAAGCTGCAGCGTCTGTTGCCATCATTCATTAGCCGCGGTTGTCTGCCACTGGTGCCGGTGCCTGAGCACGTCATCACTCATGCCGGCAACAAAGAGGCAGCCATCGAAAGCTTTCTGCGCTTGCACTCGATACCATTCGGAGAGGGCTTAATCGGAGAAGCTTATGAAAATCGCAGGGCACAGATTTTTTCAGCGCGGGCAGACAGCTTACAACAAGAGGGTGCGCGCCAACTCAATCTACAGCCGCACTCTGCTATCATAGCACCATTGATTTACGGTGACGAAATTCTTGGAGTTTTATGCGTTTGCCGTCAGGACGATGTTGCTGAATTCAATGAGTCTGATCAAACAGTCTTTCTTTCATTAGTGGAGCAATCGGCATTTGCACTGTTTTCTGCGAAAATCTACACCGAAGCAGGTGAAAAACGTCGCCTCGACAATGACTTGCATACCGCCAAGGAAATCCAAAGCATATTGCTACCTAACACTGCCCCAAAAATTAAAGGTTATCAAATTGCCGGACGCACTCTGCCGGCGCGTCTGGTAAGCGGTGACTACTTCGATTTTATCCCGGTGGACGACGAGCGATTGGGTTTGGTTATAGCTGATGTTTCGGGTAAGGGTGTACCTGCCTCGCTGATCATGGCCATGTGCCGCAGCGTCCTGCGCAACAATGCTCCCGGCTGCAGTTCGCCCAAAGAGGTTCTGAGTAAAGTGAACCGCCAGCTTTATCCGGATATGAAAGAAGACATGTTCATCAGCATTGCTTACCTGATCTTGAAGTTGAAAGATAATAGCCTGACCCTCTGCCGGGCCGGCCACGACGCACCACTTTACTATTCATCAAGTAGCGGCAGCATAACCGAGCTGAATCCGAAAGGAATGGCCTTGGGGATTGACAGTGGCGAGGTATTCGATAGGGTCTGTACAGATTTTACAGTCAGTCTGGCGACGGGCGATTGTCTGGTGCTTTATACCGACGGCGTCACTGAAGCTATCGACAACAATGGATTGGAATTTGGGATGGGCCGCATGAAACAGTCAATTCTCTCAGGCATTGAGGATGGTGCCAGCGGAATCATATCGCAAGTAATTGAAGATTTAAAAGAATTTACCGGTGATCAGGATCAATATGATGATATAACCATGATCACCATCGCAAAGCATGAGTGAGCATCCAGAAGAAGAAGCACCTAATACCGACAATCAAGGCCAACCTGCAAACCCGCAGGAGCATGTCGACAGCCAGGCTGAGGCAATCGCCAAATTGCAAAACGATTTGGATAACTTCCGTGATCTGGCCCTGCGCAGCCAAGCGGATTTAGACAACTTTCGTAAACGTGCGACTCGCGAACGTGAGGATTCCGTTCGCTATGCCAATACCGAACTGATCGAGCGGTTGCTGCCGGTGATCGATAGTTTTGCCCTCGGGCTGCAAGCTGCGACAGAAGATGATTCGCCGGGAGCAGCTAAAATTCATGATGGTCTAAGCATGGTTTATCGCCAGCTGACCGCGGTCTTGGCTGAGCTAGGGGTGACTGAAATTGCGGCTGAAGGCGAGCAGTTTGACCCTAACTTGCACGAAGCTGTGTCGCAGGAGCCCAGCGAAGAATATCCGGAAGGTGTAGTTATCCGGATGTTGCGCAAGGGTTACTTATTCCGCGAACGATTGCTCAGGGCTGCTAATGTAGTAGTGTCCGCCGGACCAGCACAAGGCTAACCAAGGGGCTCTGCCCCTATTGCATCATGCCATCTCAACGCGACTATTACGAAATTCTTGGCGTCAGCCGTACTGAATCAGCAGATGGTATCAAGCGGGCCTACCGCAAGCTGGCGGTTAAATTCCATCCGGACAAAAACCCTGACGACCCGGAAGCTGAAAATCGCTTCAAAGAACTGGGCGAAGCTTATGAAGTCTTGATGGATGATAGCAAGCGTTCGGCTTACGACCGCTATGGTCACGAGGCGTTTACGTCTGCGGGTGCGGGCGCAGGCGGCGGTTTTTCCGGGTTCCATGATCCCTTTGATTTGTTTAGGGAAGTTTTTGGTAGCATGTCAGGTGGTGGCGGTGGCAGTGTTTTTGGCAGCTTTTTTGGAACCGAAGATGCGGGGTCACGGTTGCGCGGTTCGGACTTGCGCTATGATCTGCAGATTTCCCTTGAGGAAGCGGCATTTGGCTGTGAGAAGACAATCGAACTACGCAAGCAGGGCGTTTGCGATACCTGCCAAGGCAGTGGCTCGCGTGATGGTGGAGCTGCGACGGTATGTAGTACCTGCAATGGTCGCGGGCAGGTAGTAGCATCACGGGGGATTTTTCAAGTTGCCCAAACCTGTCCGCAGTGTGGCGGTACCGGCGAGATCATTCGTGATCCCTGCCCCAGCTGTAATGGTGAGGGCCGCAGGATTACAACGACGGAGGTAAAGTTAAATATACCCGCCGGTATTGCTGATGGTTCGCGACTGCGATCCCGGGGCAATGGTGAGGCCGGAGTTCGTGGAGCTGACTCAGGTGACCTTTACGTGGTGATGCATGTTAAGGAACATGAAATTTTTCAGCGGGAAGGTGATCACCTGTTCTGCGACGTACCGGTGAGCTTTGCCACTGCCGCGCTCGGCGGTGAGGTACGTGTTCCGACACTGGAAGGCAAGGCCAGCGTAAAAGTTCCGGCAGGTACTCAAAGCGGTACGACGTTCCGGTTGCGCGGCAAAGGGGTGCAGGATTTGCAGGGACGGGCCCGGGGTGATCTATTTATCAATACTGTCGTTGAGGTGCCAAGCAAACTTAATAGTGAGCAGCGCGAAAAGCTTGAAGAGTTTGCGAAGTCCTGTGGGGACGATAACACTCCCATGCATAAAAGCTTTTTTGAACGAGCCAAAGACTTCTTTCGCTAATCCCAATAAAGTATGCATCGATTCTTTATACCACACGAGCAATGGAACGATGAGCCGCTGACGCTCAGCAATGCCGAAGCTCATCATTGTGCCGTTACGTTGCGTCACCAGCCCGGTGACAAGGTAACTGTTATTAACGGTCAAGGCGGGGAAGCAACCGCAGCTATCCTCTCGGTTGACAGAGCACGGGTGGAGCTGAACACACTATCGCGTACCGAGACCCCAAAGCTGCCAGCGCGTATTGATTTGGGCCAGGCAATTCCCAAAGGCCGCAATATGGATCTCATTGTACAGAAAGCCACAGAGCTGGGTGCTCATTCCATTATTCCGGTTGTCTCCGAGCGGACCGTAGTCAAAGTGGAGCCAGCCGAATTTGCTGCGAAGACCCAAAAGTGGCGCCAGGTAGTCATTGAAGCCGTCAAGCAATGCGGGCGCGCCTGGCTGCCGGAGGTATGTGAACCAAGCGGATTACGTGAATTACTGGCGCAAGCAAGCCGTTATGATTTGATATTAATAGCTTCGCTGCAACCGGATTCCCGGTCATTTAACGCATTATTAGGTGATTATCAGTCTGAGCACGGCGGCCTGCCCAAGTCTGTTTTGGTGTTGATCGGGCCAGAAGGGGACTATACTCCGGCCGAGATGGGGTTGGCCCGCAGCATGGGTTGCCAGCCGGTTTCCCTCGGTCCTCTCGTGCTACGGGCAGAGACTGCAGCCATTTACTCTCTTAGTGTTTTGGCAAATGTTCTGTTCGAGCAAGATTCCCGATAATAAAAGTGCCACTGGATAGCTGAATCCCGGCATATATCAGCACCGGTAGCAGCAACAAGCCTTGATCCAGTTCTGAATAAGCCGCCACCAGGGCGCTCGACATAGCGACTCCGGTAGCCAGCGACTTATGACTGGCAGAAAAAAGTGCAGTGATGCAGGCTTTACGCCCAAGACTAAGGGTTGTTGCACCAGTCCAGGCCCCGAGAGCTATGAGCGCGTGGATACATCCACAGAGAGCGATCAGGATAACCAACTCCGGTATCAGGATCCCAGTCCAAACATCCTCTACTACAGATTGGCAAAACGCACGGAATACCAAAAACAGGATGATACCATTATTCCATGTTGCCAAATTGCTGCGATTTTTATCCACCAGCTGACGGGCTAAAGGTCGCAGCAATTGTCCAAGTACCAAAGGCGCCAGAACCAGTGCCCCAATTTTGAATATCAGCTGTCCGTCGGCAGTGGTGGTAGAGCTCAGTGCCGTCAGCTGCCAGGACATCCAGGCTGGTACCAATAGAACGGCCAGGGCATTCGAAAGCGTGCTGTTAAATACGGCTGCCGGTACATTGCCGCGTGCCTGCATGGTGAATACTGTCGACGTGGAAATGGTTGTTGGCAGCATTGCCAGGTAAATCAAACCTGGATGAAACCGCGGGGTTACGAGGTTACCGCTGAGCGCCAGTACCAGCATGACCGTTGCTGGAAAGATCACAAACAAAGCTGCTAGAATCAGCAAGTGAAGTTTCCATTCCCGCAGGTCATCAGCTAATTGTTCAGTTTTTAACTGCAGACCCAACGTGAAGAAAATTATCCCGATAGCCAGATTGCCCAGCCAGGCAGTTCCCAAAAGGCCATGCTTACTGCCCAACTCGGGAACAACAAAAGCCACTGCTATAGCAATCGTCAGAGCCAACAGAAATCCAAATTGTCGCAATAAGGCTGACATCGATTGTATGCTAGCAGCAATTGGCAGCACGAAAAAGCCTTTCGCAAAGTAATGTCCACTGCTATCACTAGGATTCTATGCTAGTCAGTTTGATAGCTGCGATGGATCTCAACCGGGTGCTGGCGGATGACGGGGGAGTACCCTGGAGTTTGCCCAGAGACAAAGAGCATTTTCGTGCTTACACCAACGGTAAGGCGATGTTGCTCGGGCGTGTTACCTACCTGGAAATGCGTGGTTGGTTTACTACCCAATTGCCGATAGTCCTGACACGGGGAAAAGCAGTGCTTGCTGTCCGCCATACAGCTGGCTCGATCGCAGAAGCATTGAGCATGGCAAAGCGACTAGGCGCGCCAGAGTTGGTCGTTGCGGGTGGCGGCCAGGTTTATCAGGCAGCACTTCCTGTGGTACAGAAAATGGTGCTGACCATAGTTGAAACCAGAGTCGCTGGATCTGTTTACTTTCCGGAGTGGATCACGGGAGACTGGCACGAAACATCGTCGCTGGAATTTCCAGCTGATGCTCAAAACTCACTCGCAATGCGGATTGTTACTCTCGAGCGCCAGCTTTAGCCCGGATCAATCACAAACTTCGAAGCCGTGCTCAGTTCAATGGCGCAATCGATCAATGCGGTCTGTGCAGCGACACGTTTATCAAGGCTGAATTCTGATGGCGTTTCAAAGGTATAGGTGCGGCACGAGTGGTGGCGGTGCAGGAATACCGCTTCCGGCAAGTTGCTGGAAATTTTCAGTGCTTGTGGCCGTATGAGACCATTGCTGGCCCGCTTGCCATCGATGGTTTTGCGTGGGTCAGCAGGCAAGTGTGGAGCCGCTGCGGCCAGTAGTTGTGAGCCCCAGGAAGCCAGGCGTTTTACTGGCACCGGTTCGTAGATATATAGGCCCTGACCATCGTAATCTTCATGAAGGGTCAATGAGAGATCAAACTGATGATCAGCTATCCGATTTACTATGTATGATGCCAGTGAACTTTTCGGATGGTCCCAAATCCGGTTAAGGTCGTTGCCTTTGGCATCAAGGCGGCTGTTATTGACTAGACCCCAGGGGTTCAGGCAGGGGTAGATCAAGAGCGGTAGTTCAGCGAGTTTCTCAGCTTGTTGCTCAGCCCAGTTAATAAGACCGTCGGTAGCCCCGGGTTCATCGCCATGAATGCCAGCTGAAATATAGATCCCATGGCAGGTCTTAAGCGCCGGTGAAGCTATTTCATAACATTTGTAGCCATCGATAGCCGCGTATTGTTTAAATTTGAGCCTGGCATTGCTGCAAACCGCACGCCAGCGGCGGATCAAGTAGTGATAATCATGGCAGCGATGTGCGGTCATCCGGAAGCATTGGAATATTTCCACTTTACCCTGAACAGCAAGACAATAAACGCAACGCAGAGGCTATTTGCATCTGAAACTATTAAAGAAACGAATAGTTTTAGTATTTTAATTAACTCGCATATCTGCTATGATCGCATTAATGACCAAAGAAGAGGAAGAGCTTCAGCATGAAAAGCAGCTTCTTGAAAAAACCGGACAGGGTGACCGCCGTTGTTTCGAGGAACTTTATGACCGCTACTCCGGGGTGCTCTACACAACTGCCTACAAAGTCCTGAACAACCCAGACGACGCACAAGACGTATTACAGGATGTTTTTATACAAATTTGGGGAAAAGCATCGATGTACGATCCCAGCCGCGGCAAGCCACTCACCTGGGCTATGACCATGACCCGCAACAAAGCAATCGATCGTTTGCGTTCCAAGCAGAGACGTGCTCGCCTACGCGACGAAGCTGAAAAAGAGGGCACAGTACACAAAGATGACTCTCATATGGATGCATCCCAAGAAGTTTACAATCTTGAGCGCAGCGAGGTTGTGCGCAATGCCGTCATGCAACTTTCTAAAGAACAGCGTCAGGCGATAGAGTTGGCCTTCTTCGGCGGGTTAACTCAAAATGAGATAGCAGAAACTCTGAGTGAACCATTAGGGACCATCAAGGCTCGCATCAGACGCGGGATGATGAAACTCAAGACAATCGTCGAGTCAAGGCTTTGAGTTTATACATTCTCTCAAAGCATCCAGATTATTAGCATATTGGAATTGATATCCTACTTTCGTAGCTGCGGAAGGTATTATTCTGTGCGAATCCAAAAATAAAGTCGACAGGTCACCGGCTAACGATCTGATAACAAAGGAAGGTACGTGCATGAACGCTGGGCGTTTCAACAATTCAGCGATAGTCCTGGTAAAATTAGCATTCTGAATAGGTTCCGGGAGCACACAATTGTAGGCACCGCTAGCAACAGAGTTTTCCGCAGCCCACAACGCCATCCCGGCCACGTCATCGACGTGGATCAAAGACATCCACTGCCTACCGGATCCCAAATTTCCGCCCAAACCGAAACGGAATACTGGCTTCAGCTTATCCATTGCACCACCATCGGCCGCCACCACGAAGCCGATCCGCAATATTACCACTCGACTGGAAAAGTCTTCTGCAAGCAACGCTTCTGACTCCCAATCTTTACTAACGTCGGCCAGAAATCCCTCACCCGCCGGACAACTTTCATCGACTAATTGATCGCCGGTATCACCGTAGTAGCCAATGGCTGATGCCGAAATTAACGCAGGTTTGTTATTGGTTGCTTGTATGCCTTCGACAACGGATCGCGTACCGAGTATCCGGCTGTCGCGTATCGCCTGGCGTTTGGCTTCGGTCCAGACTCCTAAGACTGACTCTCCGGCGAGATGGATCATGGCATCCAGACCAGTGCAATCAAGTGCTGTTCCGGCGACGAACCTTCGCACTTCTGTGCAGTTGTTGATCGGAGCTGTCGGCCTGCGCGAATAGCCAACTACTGTGTGACCCCGCGCGACCGCCAGCTCAATCACTTTTGATCCAATAAATCCGCTGGCACCTGTAATTCCAATTTTCATGCTAAAACGTACGCTTTAACCAACGATATGGAAACTTTCTTCCCGGGCAATCGGTCGGCCGCGGATTGATCTCTTTATGCGCTTTGACAATTGATTTACGTCCCTCGACTTTACCGACCCTGCGATGCAGGTAGTCGATCAGTTCTTCGAGTGCTTCCAGTTGGGCCGTGGTAGGCACATCGCGGTTAAAATCACCAACCAGGCAAATACCGATGGCTATGTTATTTAGGTAGTCGCTGGCAACGTGGCCACCATTAATTTGACGATCCCAGCGAGCCCCGATTTCGATTTGTCCGTTACCTGACTTGCGTCCATTACCGATGACGAAATGGTAAGCCATGCCATTTCTCATTTTGCGGACATTCTTGTGATAATGATGAAAGATCGCAGCATTACCCTGACGGGTACCACTGTTGTGTATAATAATGTATTTCCAACGGCCTTTGCGCACTCGGGCGCTGTCGATTCGTTCGCGCACCGAGCGTGTGAGATATTTATAGTCCTTGCTGCCACCAAAAATGCGCTGGAAGAAATTGCCGGATCTTTTTTCCTTCGGCGGCTGGGCATATCCCTGTTCTTCTTGCCGTCCGGACTTCTGGATTACAACCGCAGACTGATCGCGCTTGGACCGCGACCCATCAGAGTCACGCTTGGTTTCCGCAGTAGTCGTGCGTCTGGTGGGTGTTGCTTTTGGTTTCGGAGTTGGTTTTGCTTTGGTTTTAGACAGGCGTTGCTGTTTTTTACGTGGGGTGGCTTTAGGTTTGGCGCGAGGCGTTACCCGCGGAGTAACTCGAGGTGTCGATCTTGGGATAGCTTTAGGAGTGGCACGTGGTGTTGATTTAGGTGTGGCGCGTGGTGTTGGTTTTGGCGTGACCGCCGGTTTTTGCATGGCATCCCTGGCACGCAGGAATAGCTCACGTTTACGGCGTTCTTCGGCACTGAGTTCCAACTCAGCCAGCAAAATATGCTGGTCGCCGTTTCGATCAGGTGTCGATTGGGCGAGCAGGCTGTCCCCAGTCCACAACCGGCTGGGAATGATAATGGTCAGGATGGTAAATGCTGCAAGCCATCGCACATAAGAATGCTAGCAAAGCTGGAATATGGTGCAAGCTTGCTTAAGCTCTTGCATCCTGCCCGATCATCGGGCAGTGAATAAACAGGAATGAGTGAGTGCTCCAGCGATTCGTCAGCAACAAATACTAATGGCAGGCCATTTTTGTGGGGGGTAGCTACTTCTGCCTACCAGTCGGAGGGGGGCATGAATGGCAAGAGCGGTTTGCGGACTAACTGGGCCATAGCTGAGGAAGTCGGCAAGGTCGAGCCGGTTGGCAAAGCTGCAGAATTTTGGCAGCGCTACAAAGAGGACTTCGCAGCCTGCCGGAAAATCGGACTAAATGCATTTCGGTTGGGATTATCCTGGACGCGCCTGCAGCCATCTTCTGTCTACGCCACCAGCGTCGATGATGGTGCTGTAGTCGGCTACGCGGACATGCTGGCGAGTTGTCGCGAAGCGGGCCTGGAACCAGTCATTACCATGCATCACTTTACCCATCCGGAGTGGCTAGGTTCAGATATCTGGTTAGAGCCGGAGATTCCGGAGATGTTCGCCCGGTTTGTAGCTGCGGCGCTGGCCGCCATTAATCGTCGGCTAGTCGACCATTACTGCCAGCAACCGGTGCATTGGATCATCACCATCAATGAACCGAACATGCTGGTTCTTAACACCTATATGGGCAGCCAGTTTCCGGCAGGAACAGGCAGGCGCGGGTTTGGTAATGCCACACGCGCTTGCAACGGATTGTTGCGCGCCCATGTGCGGGCGTATGATGCCATTCACAAACTTTATCAGGAACAGCATTGGCTACGACCGCTGGTCACGTTCAATAATTACTGCAGTGACCTGTACTGGTCAGACAAAATAATGCTCGACCTGGTAGCCTCCAAAGAGCGCGGGATTAGTCGCAATGATTTGCACGGCTATGTCTGTGCTAAGGCGGATGCTCTGGAGGATGCTTTCAGGGACTCTGGCTTAAAAATGCACCGTGACTTGCCATATTGGTTTGGGCGTTGCTTCAAATCGGTCAGTAACTGGCTGGGGCGGCGAGCTTTTTCACCCCGGCAGTTTGCGCCGCTGCTGGATGAGTTGGAACGCTCGGACAATGATAGCTTCATGGATTATATCGGGCTCGATTACTATGATCCGTTCATGGCCCATCTCTTTCGCTTTCCCAAATTCGGCGACAACGTGCTGCACACTCCAGGCATCCGCGACTGGATGATGAATAGCGTGACCAGTAAATGGTGGGACTGGCGGGTGTTGCCGCGTGGTCTGGAAGTATTTTGCGACTACTACAGTCGGGAGTTTGGCGGGCGGCAGGTGTTAATAGCCGAGAATGGCATGGCGCTGCAAAGGGATCGGGAGAATCGCATCTACCGCCGTGCTGATGGTATGACCCGCAGCCGCTTTCTGCGCCTGCACGTCCATGAAGTTTTGCGGATGGTAGAACATGATATCCCGGTCGCCGGCTACCTGCACTGGTCGCTATTCGACAATTATGAATGGGGTAGCTATACCCCGCGCTTTGGCTTGTTCTCTTTAGACTATGCCAATGGTACCGATAGGCTGGATATGGATGCCAGTGGAGATAATCCGGCTGCCACTTATCGCGACCTAATCCTGGCTGCCAGGCAACGGCTTGGACGCTAGTTGAATACCGCCGTCGCCGAGCCGTGCTTCCAGCATGCGGTCGATATATTTAGCGAGCATGTCGAATTCCAGATTGACCGGATCACCGGCGGACAGTTGGCCGAGATTGGTGACTGCTCTGGTATGGGGGATCAGCCAGACGGAAAATGATCCGGGGTTACATTCAGCCACTGTCAGGCTGACCCCATTGATAGCAATTGAGCCTTTGTAGACGACCAGCGTACTAAACTGCTCTGGCAGCTCAACTTCCAGCCTGGTATCATCATCATGTTTGGTGTGGCTGATGACTTTGGCGCAGATATCAACATGCCCTTGAACGAAATGACCACCAAAGCGGCCGCCAGCACCTAAGGGACGCTCGAGATTAACCTGAGCACCATTACGCAGCGCACCGAGGGCAGTCGCCCGTAAGGTTTCCTCCAATACATCGAATTTCAAATCACCATCTCGAATGCTGGTAATTGTAAGGCAGCAGCCATCGACTGCCAGGCTGTCACCAATACTTTGGCTCTTGATCAGCTCTGGTGGGGCGCTCAGCCGCAATACAGTTCCCTTGGGGCTCATCTTCAGCCATTTGACGGTACCTATTTCTTCAACTATTCCGGTAAACATGATTTTATTAACGCTCCAGCGTATCCTGGTGTCTAATGAATTTCTGAGAAATAATGACCGGCATAGACAAATAGCTGGTTCCGGTAAAAGATAGCTGATCATGGGCAAATGCGCGGCAATCTCCTGCAAACAACTCGGCGACACTTTGCTGCTACAGCCGGCATTGGCAAAGTTAGCCGAGCTACATGGTACCGATGTGGACTTGTTGACTAAGCCGGAGTTTGCACCGCTACTGGAACTTATGCCGGGGGTCAGACAGCCATCCGGTTCACGCAAATATGATGAACTCTGGGTCTTTGAGCACGGCAGCAAGGCCGCCTGGCGCGCCTTTCTTTGCAAAGCCAGTAACAAACGCCTGCGCCTGTTACGTCATAACTACCGGCGCTGGTATCATTCCCTGGTATTTTCCGATATTGCTGCAAAACCACTTAGCTATGAGTATCGGGCATTGTGTCACTACCGCGCCGTGCACGGATCCGAGAAAGGCTTTTTGCCACCACGATTACAAGCTCCCGATCCGGCAACTCTCCCACCCGACTGCCCCCCTGGTGCGGTAGTACTGAGTCCTACGTCAGCGTGGCGTTCCAAAGCCTGGACAGTCGACGGTTGGGTACAAGTTGTCGACCGTCTGACAGCCACGCATCATTTGCCGATACTGCTGATCGGTCAGGGAGACGATTGGATGACCGGTCATATTGATGAAATTTCAGCCACCTGCAGCGGCAAGATTCACAATCTGTATAATCGGACTTCATTGGCTGAATTACTTGCTATCATTGCTTCGGCCCGCGCCGTGATAGCTATTGATGGGGCATCTGCCCACTTGGCGGCAGCATTGGCAGTTCCATCGTTAACTCTATTCGGCCCAACCAGGGCGGACGAATGGCATTGGCAGACTGCACAGGCCCTTGCTTTGCGGACGGAAGATTATTATGATCACACGCGGAAATCTTTGCGACAGTTGCCAGTGAATTCTGTGCTTCAGAAACTTGACCGATTACTAATTTTAGCGGAGGATGTCTGTTCTGAAAAAACCACAGCACAGACCGGCGCGACCGATTGCAAAATCCGGTAGTACCTCTGTACTGTCAGACAAGTGATCGATAAATGCGCATCTTAACCAGTTTATCTGCTTAATCCATGAGGGTTGGATTAGTACGCAGAGGATACTCTCCCAGTGGCGGTGCCGAACGATACCTCAAGCGCCTCGGTAAAGCTCTGGTTGACGAAGAACATCAGGCAGTGTTGTTTTCTTCTCCCGAGTGGCCTGCTGCTGAGTGGAGTTTTGGTGACCTGATTCCGATTGTCGGCAGGTCGCCACTGGCTTTTGCCAACAAGCTCGAACGGATCAACCCGATGAACCATTGTGATGTTCTCTACAGCCTTGAACGGGTTCACCGATGCGATATTTATCGCGCCGGAGATGGCGTCCATAAGTCATGGTTGCAGCGGCGCAAGCGGTTCGAAGCCCCATGGCGTGCTTATTCGCGCAGTTTGAACCGCAAGCATGACGAGTTATTGAGCCTGGAAAGAGGATTGATGGCCGACCAGCAGGCAGGCACCATAATCGTCAATTCCGATATGGTGAGGAATGAAATCGTGCAGCATTACGGCTATCCGATCGAACGGATCCGCACAGTTTATAATGGGGTGCCGATGCATTCTTTTCAGCGCAGTCCGGCTGCCGCAAAGCGGGTGCGAGAAGAATTTCTGTTAACGGATAAGGATTTACTGGTATTGTTTGCGGGCAGCGGCTGGAGCCGCAAAGGGTTGAAATTCGCTATTAAAGCAGTCAGTAATTTTTCCCGCCAGCAGCGCACTATATTGCTGGTAGCCGGCCGTGGCAAAAGCTGGCGTTACGCATCACGCGTGGCTCATTTCATGGGCGAAGTTACTAACATGACCCCGCTGCTTGAAGCGGCTGATGTTTTTATGCTGCCGACGACCTATGATCCTTTTTCGAATGCCTGCCTGGAAGCGATGGCTTATGGTCTGCCGGTAATCACTACCAGGGCAAATGGGTTTCACGAAATAATTGAACATAAAGTCGATGGCTGGGTAGTTGATGATGCTACTCAGATCGACGCGCTGGTGGCCGGGTTGGAGTACTGGAAGGATCCTGATCGCAGAGCGGCTGCACGCGAAAGCCTGCCTGAAAAGGTGGCTCGTTATAGTATAGAAACAAATCTGCGTCAGACGTTACAGGCAGTTGGCATTAATGCTTGAGCTTGTCCTGCTAGCTTTGGCTGAGTAAAATGAACGCGTTATGCAACATCATGTTTACTTTTGGCTGAAAGAGGACTTCCTGAATGATCCGCAACGCAAGCAATTTGAGCAGGCACTGGATAATCTGGTGGCTATTGACGGTGTGGTGCGGGGCAGTTGGGGTATTCCAGCAGCCGTGCCTGATCGCCCGGTCGTGGATAAATCATTCCATTATGCACTGAGTCTGGAATTTGAAACTGTTGCTGAGCACGATGCCTATCAACAGGCAGACGGGCACAAGGAATTTTTGAATCAATTCAGCACGTGGTGGAAAAAGGTTCAGATCTACGATCACGAGTAAAGCACTCAGGAAAGGCACTGTTGGAACCACTGGATCATTTGGGCATAGAGTTGATCGCGTCCTGCGTCATTATGTGGCTCATGTTTTTTGCCGGGCAGCAAGATCAGGCTGCCGGCTGTTCCTGCCTTGTTGACAGTCTGACTGAACTCGGCGGTAGCCAGCGGGTCCATGATCGGGTCATCCCGGCCTTGAATGATTAAAATCGGAGTATTTAACTTAGCGGCGGATTGGAACGCAGATGCAGCAGCAGCCATAAGCTCATGATACATGGCCGCTGACATTCTGCGATGATTCAACTTACTTTCTGCCCGCGGTACTTCCAGTTCATTGGAATACGCCATCTGCGACTTTTTTAAGCCAGTAGAAAGCGTCATGGACGGAAAATACCTTGCTGCCCATGCTGCTATCAATTGTTTCCAGGCGGGCGGTGAGGTGCGCAAGCGCAGCCATGGTGAAGTCGTGATCAGGGCTTTGAACAAATAGGCCCTGGCAATTGCCATGTGCAGGAGAATTAACCCACCCATGCTGTGACCGTATGCGAGCAACGGACGCAGGCTGCCCGCTTTGGCATGAGTGATCACAGACTCCACATCA
>CAZHRP010000010.1:0-2080 GCA_964535055.1 uncultured Chthoniobacteraceae bacterium | reverse complement strand
ATCATCTACCAGCTCGCTGAATGAATTTATATGGCCTCGCTGGCCTGAGGAGCGGCCATGGCCGCGCAAGTCGCAACCGAGCACGCGCATGCCTGCTGCAGCAAACTTTTGGGCACCATAAATGTGCCGGCCGAGGTGTTCGCCATGGCCATGGACCAGCAACAGGTCTGCAACTGGATTGGTTGCTGCCCATTCCATACCATGAAGGGTTAATCCGTCATGGGATTGTAGCTGAAATGTGGTGGCTGCGTTAACCATAGCCGTCCTGCAGATTGCGATGGACTACAGTTCTATAACCCCTGCGAAGTTGCAACGCGTTGAAGTTCCTTCTGAAAATCCATAACATCGGCTTCCGATGGGCGATAGCCAGTCACTTCCGGATCCAATGCCAGGCGCCCCATCTGGTCGAGCATCCAGGAGGCCCGATTGCCATCGCTGAAAGTAACTTTGCCAGACACCAGGGCCTGCGGTTGCGTAACCTGATCGATGGTAACAGTTACGGAACCAGCGCTGGTCGGTACCTGTTCCTCCTGAGGCGGCGGCGCAGTGGCAGCATCACCAACAATTGTCTCAGAACTTTTCTCCTCGTTATCTTTCAATTGCAGATTGAGGTCATCTACCAGGAACCTGGTTTCCATATAAGTTAAGCTGACTGACAGTTCTTGTTGCAGTTTGCGCTGTATATCCGCCAGGCTGTGGCCGGCTTCCACCCAGCCGGCAACGGTATTCTTTTGTTCATCGGTTAATCCGTTCATGCGACATAAGTATGCGGCCTATTCAGGAAAAGCAACGCCGCACTGCTACTGATCGCTTGTGACGTACCCGGGCTAATCATCGTTACCAGCCAGGCGGGTCAGGACTGAAAAGTCCTCGAGCGTGGTCGTATCGCCAGTAATGGTAGTTCCGGCAGCGATCTGCTTGAGTAACCGGCGCATGATTTTGCCGCTGCGCGTTTTAGGTAGTGCTTCAGCGAAGCGTAAATCATCAGGCTTGGCAATCGCGCCAATGGCGCTGGCCACGTGATTGCGGATCTTTTTACGCAATGCATCATTTGCGGTTACTCCGCCCTTGAGCGTAATGAAAGCGACCACTGCCTGCCCTTTAATATCATCCGGTCTGCCGACTACGGCAGCTTCCGCTACGGCGTCATGGCTGACCAGCGCACTTTCTATCTCCGAAGTTCCCAGGCGATGGCCGGCCACATTCAGCACATCATCCAGGCGGCCGACGATCCAGAAGTTACCCTGATGATCACGCCGCGCGCCGTCTCCAGCGGTGTAGAATCCCTGCTTGGCATAATCTTTCCAGTAGGTCTTTCTGTAGCGTGCTTTATCGCCGTAGACTCCGCGTAACATTGATGGCCAGGGCTTGCGAATAACCAGCTTGCCGCCAACATTCGGTGCGCACTCATTACCATCGGCATCCACGATTGCAGCATCGACACCGAAGAATGGCAGGGTTGCAGTGCCCGGCTTGCAAGGGGTGGCACCGGGTAACGGGGAAATCATAATCGATCCGGTTTCTGTTTGCCACCAGGTATCGACGATCGGACAGCGATCCTGGCCGACGACTTTATGATACCACATCCACGCCTCAGGGTTAATCGGCTCACCAACTGATCCGAGTAACCGCAATGACGATAGGTCATGCTGTTTGACCCAGTCATCACCCCACTTGATGAATGCCCGGATAGCGGTCGGTGCTGTGTAGAAAATACTAACCCCGTATTCTTCTACGATCCGCCAGAAGCGGTCAGGATCCGGCCAGTTGGGTGCACCTTCATACATCAGGGTGGTTGCGCCATTAGCCAAGGCACCGTAAACGACGTAACTGTGACCGGTGATCCAGCCGACATCAGCGGTACACCAGAAAACATCATCATCCTTAAGGTCAAAAATATACTTGGTAGACAGTTTTGCCCCGAGCAAATAGCCGGCTGTCGTGTGCAGGATTCCTTTGGGTTTTCCGGTCGAGCCGCTGGTATATAAAATAAACAATGGTTGTTCGCTGGCGAGAGCCAGTGGCTCACAATTGGCGTCCACGTATTCCGCCTCGCGATGCCACCAGACATCACGGCCTT